>NZ_JBKKKY020000073.1:0-12044 GCF_046613545.2 Aphanothece microscopica RSMan92
CCCGGACGGTATCGGCTTCCGGGAGGCGGGCAAGCCCCTGGCAGGCCAGCCTCCCGGCCCTGCCAGGGGGCGGTGAGGGTAAAGTCAGCCCCACCGAGGCTCCAGGTGGCCGACAGGGCGCACCCCGGTCCCGAGCGGCTGGCTCAAGCGCCCCAAGCTCCAGCCCAACGCCGTCGGTTGCCCGGAAGCGTTCTGCAACCGCCCGCCCTGCCGACGAACCCAGCCCGGCCCCTTCAGTCCTCTCCCTCCACCCCTCTTCCCTCCACCACCGTCTGAGGAGTTCTGCCCTCCTGATGCCCTCCAGCCCGCTCAATCCAGACGATCGGGCCTTTCGGCAGCGGCGGACCTCCCGCATGGATGGGATTGCCACGGGCGCAGGACGCCTGATCACCGGCACGGCGGTGGATCCGGACAGCTCCGGGGCGAGCTGTGTGATCACCACCGACAGTGAGGGCACCCGGCTGGCACGCCAGTCCAGCCACGTGCAGTCGATCGAGCTGCGCACCTACGTCTTTCTCGACTCCCTGCAGCCCCAGCTGGCCGCCTACATGGGAACGGTGAGCCAGGGGTTCCTGCCGATTCCCGGGGACGCCTGCCTGTGGCTGGAAGTCTCCCCCGGCATGGCCGTGCATCGGGTGACCGACATCGCCCTCAAGGCGAGCACCGTGCGCCTCGGCCAGATGATCGTGGAGCGGGCCTTCGGGTCGCTGGCCCTCTACCACCGCGACCAGAGCAACGTGCTCCACTCCGGTGATGTGGTGCTCGAGGCCATCGCCAGCAGCGTCGAACAGCGCAGCCGCTGCGAAGTGAGCTGGACGGAGATCATCCGAGCGATCACGCCCGACCACGCGGTGCTGATCAACCGCCAGAACCGGCGCGGTTCGATGATCCAGGCCGGGATGAGCATGTTCATCCTGGAGACCGAACCGGCGGGCTACGTGCTGATCGCCGCCAACGAGGCCGAGAAGGCCTCCAACATCACCGTGGTCGACGTGAAGGCCGTCGGAGCCTTTGGCCGCCTCACCCTGGCGGGCCGGGAGGGGGACGTGGAGGAGGCGGCGGCGGCGGCCATGCGGGCCATCCACCACATCAACGCGTCGGCCAAGGGCTGAGAAGGGGCACCAACCCAGCGGCCGGCGGGGGCAGGAAGGGCCCCGGGAGCCCCAAGCAAGCGCTCAGGGGAGTCTCAAGCAAGCAAAAGCCCCCAGGGGAACTCTTCAGGCGACACCTAGTAGGGCCAGGAGCTCGGGGGCGAGCTGGCGGGCCGCCTTGCCTCGGCTGCCCAGCTTGCTCTTGAGGTGGTCCGGCATTTCGGCGTAGGAGCAGCCCGCCTCCCGCACGTAGAAGATTGCGTCGTAACCGGCGCCGTGCCCCTGGGGGCGCCGCAGGATCAGGCCGCGGCAGATCCCCTCGGACTCCAGAACGGTCTGCCCGGAGGGATCCGCCAGGGCCATGGCCGAACGGAAACTGGCCCCGCGGTAGAGGCTGTCGCCGAGTTCGTGGAGCAGCCGCTGGATCCGCTGGGCGTCGGTGGGGGCGTACCGAGCCGAATACAGACCTGGAGCCCCGCCAAGGGCATCCACCTCGATGCCGGAATCGTCGGCCAGGGCCCAGTGCCCGGTGCGTCGGGCTGCGGCCTCGGCCTTGAGCCGGGCATTGGCCGCGTAGGTGCTGCCCGTCTCCTCGACCGCCAGGTCACGGGGCTGGCTGACCACCTCGAGAGCGAGGCTGTCGAGCATGGCGCCGATCTGGGCGACCTTGTGGGGGTTGCCACTGGCGATCACCAGGGTCGGCAAGGGCAGGCAGGGCTCGCGACGGGCATTGTGTCGCAGCAGGGTTCCCGATCCGGAGGACCGCCGTCTGCGGGCAGCGGCACCCAGGCGAGGGGAGGGCTCGGTCGACGTTGAAGTGGGTCGGCGATCGGGGCTACCGAAAGGGGTGGAACCGGCCGGGTTGAACATTCCACCCCCAGGAGAAACTCCAGGGGTGCCGGTTCCGCGGCAAGGGTAGGGAGAACGGCGGACGGCCTCCACGACCCGGGCAGCCGCATCACCAAGCCCTGACAAGCAGGCCAAACGCCGGCCAGCACTGGAACGCCAAGCAAAAGCTAACGAAATGTGTTGCTCTGATCAGCTTCGCTTATCAGCGACGATGCAAACGGTGATGACCCAGCCGGGCCCAATCGCTTGACGGGGGGTTTCGCGACGGAGCATGGTTACCTCCGAACATTCCACCCCCTCCTCCAGGAGCAGGTAATGGCTAACGAAACCATGGGCATCGCCCTCGGCATGATCGAAACCCGCGGTCTGGTGCCCGCCATCGAAGCGGCGGACGCCATGACCAAGGCCGCCGAAGTGCGTCTGATCGCCCGCGAGTTCGTCGGCGGCGGCTACGTGACGGTGATGGTGCGCGGCGAGACCGGCGCTGTCAACGCTGCCGTCCGTGCTGGTGCCGACGCCTGCGAGCGGGTCGGTGACGGCCTGGTCGCCGCCCACATCATTGCCCGCCCCCACCGCGAAGTGGAGCCTGCTCTGAGCGGCAGCGCCGGTTTCGTGGGTTCCAAGGACTGAGGCCGATGAGCGCCTGAGGCGTTCCCCTCGTCTTTCCCTTACCGACCCAACCGGAGAATCTCCATGAGCAAGAAGTACGACGCCGGGGTCAAGGAGTACCGCGACACGTATTGGACTCCTGACTACGTCCCCCTCGACACCGACCTGCTGGCCTGCTTCAAGTGCACCGGCCAGGAAGGTGTGCCCAAGGAAGAAGTGGCTGCCGCCGTGGCCGCTGAATCTTCCACCGGCACCTGGTCCACCGTGTGGTCCGAGCTCCTCACCGACCTCGATTTCTACAAGGGCCGCTGCTACCGCATCGAAGACGTGCCCGGCGACAAGGAGTCGTTCTACGCCTTCATCGCCTACCCCCTCGACCTGTTTGAAGAGGGTTCCGTCACCAACGTGCTGACCTCCCTGGTCGGCAACGTGTTCGGCTTCAAGGCCCTGCGCCACCTGCGCCTGGAAGACATCCGCTTCCCGCTGGCCTTCATCAAGACCTGCATGGGTCCCCCGAACGGCATCCAGGTCGAGCGCGACCGGATGAACAAGTACGGCCGTCCCCTGCTGGGCTGCACCATCAAGCCGAAGCTCGGCCTGAGCGGCAAGAACTACGGCCGGGTGGTCTACGAATGCCTGCGTGGTGGTCTCGACTTCACCAAGGACGACGAGAACATCAACTCCCAGCCCTTCCAGCGCTGGCAGAACCGCTTCGAATTCGTGGCGGAAGCTGTGCAGCTGGCTCAGGAAGAAACCGGCGAGAAGAAGGGGCACTACCTCAACTGCACCGCCGCCACTCCTGAGGAGATGTACGAGCGGGCCGAGTTCGCCAAGGAACTGGGCCAGCCGATCATCATGCACGACTACATCACCGGTGGCTTCACGGCCAACACCGGCCTGGCGAAGTGGTGCCGCAAGAACGGCATGCTGCTCCACATCCACCGCGCCATGCACGCGGTGATCGACCGCCATCCCAAGCACGGCATCCACTTCCGGGTGCTGGCCAAGTGCCTGCGCCTCTCCGGTGGTGACCAGCTCCACACCGGCACCGTGGTGGGCAAGCTGGAAGGCGACCGCCAGACCACGCTCGGTTTCATCGACCAGCTGCGTGAATCGTTCGTGCCCGAAGACCGCAGCCGCGGCAACTTCTTCGATCAGGACTGGGCTTCGATGCCCGGCGTGTTCGCCGTGGCCTCCGGCGGCATCCACGTGTGGCACATGCCGGCCCTGGTGGCGATCTTCGGCGACGACTCGGTGCTCCAGTTCGGTGGTGGTACCCACGGTCACCCCTGGGGTTCGGCCGCTGGTGCTGCCGCCAACCGGGTGGCCCTGGAGGCCTGCGTCAAGGCCCGCAACGCCGGCCGTGAAATCGAGAAGGAGAGCCGCGACATCCTGATGGAAGCCGCCAAGCACAGCCCCGAGCTGGCGATCGCTCTCGAAACCTGGAAGGAAATCAAGTTCGAGTTCGACACCGTCGACAAGCTCGACGTCCAGTGATCGTGCACTGAGGGGATCGGCAGGAGGGCCTTGGCTCACCTGCCTCCCCACGTGATCGGCAACAGCCTTCATCCATCCCATCCATCTCAGGATCCCCATGCCCTTCAAGAGCACCGTGGGTGACTACCAAACAGTCGCCACCCTGGAGACCTTCGGCTTCCTCCCGCCGATGACCCAGGACGAGATCTATGACCAGATCGCCTACATCATTGCCCAGGGCTGGAGCCCGCTGATCGAGCACGTGCACCCCAGCCGCGCCATGGCGACCTACTGGTCGTACTGGAAGCTGCCCTTCTTCGGTGAGAAGGATCTCGGCGTGATCGTGAACGAACTCGAGGCCTGCCACCGCGCCTACCCCGACCACCACGTGCGCTTGGTGGGCTACGACGCCTACACCCAGAGCCAGGGTGCCTGCTTCGTGGTGTTCGAGGGCCGCTGAGCCCTTTCGGATCATCACCACCGGCGGTTCCTGAATCTTCCGGAACCGCTCCCCTCCCCCCGCAGGTCTGACCCCCTGGCGGTGAGCCAATCCGCTCACAGCCAGGGTTTCAGGCACTCCGAATCACGAACGCCCACAGACGTCATCTGTCGGCATCGCCTCAGGAACTGCGGCCTAACCACAGCGACCTTCGACGACGGGCGGACATGGCCAGCACATCCAGCCGGGAAGCAGCACTCGAGCGCCGCCGGGCTCTCACCAACGGCGGCAAGAAAGCCGCAGGCCGGTTCATCTCGAGCCCGAGCCGGGTGCGCACCGCCGCTGATGTGCGCCTGAGCCGCCCTGCTGGCGAGCCCACCGCCACCGCCGCCGCCGCTTCCTCAGCCACCACTGCCTCCGCCGCAGCCAGCCCCCCGGCCGCCGCGTCGCGAAGCCGCAGCAGCCTGAGCCTCAGCGCCCCATCCCCGAATCACCGCAGCGAGCCCAAGCGCGTGATCAACCGCAGCCGCGAGCTCGTGCTGGCACGCCGAGAAGCTCTCACCCAGAAGGGCAAGCGGGCTGACACCTCCCGCGACCGAACCCGCACCGACCTGGGCCGTGCGGTCACACGGGGCACCGGCTCCAGCGAGGCAGCCGCCACCCCCGCCAGCTCCGACAAGCCCTGCGGCTGCAAGGACCGTGAACGTGAAACCCCTTCCGCAGGCCGCAGGGCCAGCCGGGGCGACACGCTCAGCCTCAGCCTTGGGGACGCCCGCGGCGCCGCAGGCCGCAGCCAGGCAGGCCAGCGTCCGACCCATCGGAAGGTGCAGGCTCAACACAACCCCAGCCGGTCGCTGGTGCTGGCCCGCCGTGAGGCCCTCTCCAAGCGCGGCAAGTCCGCCAACGCCCCCACCAACACCACGGCCGCCTCGGTGGCGCGTCAGGGCAATCCCGACATCAGCACCCGCGATCTCGCCCGGAAGGTGCGGGAGCTCAAGGCCAAGGTGGGCAGCGCCGGATCCAGCCGCAGCGGCTGCAGCCGCCCCAGCGGCCCGAACCGCCATGGCGCCCGCCAGGCCGCAGCCGCCGATGCCCACTGGAAGGTGGGCACCAGTGAAACCAGTGCCGGTCAGGTGGTGACGGGCACCCAGGCGAACCGCTCGCCCAAGACCACGGGCAACGAGGCCGCCACCTGCCGCGCCATCACCGGCACGGAGTATCTGGGTGCCGAGGTGTTCCAGACCTTCTGCCAGAGCGAAGCCCCCAAACTCCAGCCCGCCAAGGTGCGTGTCACCGCCACCAGCCACGGCAACCGGGTCACCGGCAATGAGGTGGGACGCTCCGAGAAGGTGACGGGGGATGAGCCCGGTACCTGCAAGAACGTCACCGGTACCGAGTACGTGTCCGCCAACCAGTCGGCGAGCTACTGCGGCGGCACCAACCCAGCCCCCCGCAAGGTGGGTCGCAGCCAGACACTGGGCGGCCAACCCGTGTCCGGTGTGATGGTGGGCCGCTCCGAGCGGGTCACCGGCGACGAGCCGGGGTCCGGTCTCCAGCTCACGGGTGACCAGTACCTCGGGGCCGAACCGCCGGCCCCCGGTCGGGCCCCCACCAAGGTGGCCAGTCTCCAGACCCTGCGCGGCACAGGTATCACCGGAACCCATGTGGGCCGGAGCGAGCGGGTGACCGGCGATGAACCGGGCAGCTGCCGTCTGATCACCGGCGATGAGTACATCGGAACACAGCAGTACGCCGGCTTCTGCGGCACCAAGCCCCAGCCTGAAGCCCCCAAGGTGGGCTTCAGCATCACCAACCGGGCCCAGGTGGTGAGCGGCACCCGCACCGGCCGCAGCGACAAGGTGACCGGTGACGAGCCAGGCACCTGCAAGGCCGTGACCGGCACCCCCTACGCCGGCCTCGAGCAGGCCTCGGACCACTGCCCCACGCCCGCGGTGCGCAGCATCCGGGAGCGCACGCCGGTACGTGGCTCCAACCGCATGAGTGGCATCCAGCCCGGCATCGGCGGTGTGATGACCGGAGCCGAGCGCGGCGCCTGTGAAGCCGTCACCGGAACGCCCTATGTGGGGGCCGACCAGCAGGCCGCCGCCTGTGGCGCCGCCGGTGCCGGCGACGCCGATTTCCCCCAGCCGCTCGAGAGTGCGCCCTGGCAGCAGTTCAGTGTTCAGTCCCCCGCTCGCGCAGCGCAGATCGCCCGCCAGTCGAGATCCGGAGTCACCGGCAACAGCTACGAGCAGGGGGGGAGGATCACCGGCCCTTTTGACATGGCCGGTGACAAGGTGACCGGCACCGAGCAGTTCCGTTTCGATCGCCGCGGCCCTCAGCTCTCCCGCGGTCCCATCCAGACCAGCGTCATGTCCCCGGCGCCGGTGAGCGTCGATGAAGACGCCAGGCCCACCTCACGGGTCACGGGCGAAGGCATTTCAGCCGGCCTCAAGATCACCGGGGATGACTGGGACCGCGGCGAACGGGTCACCGGCACCGAAGGCAGTTCCGCCCGTCGTCGCAACCCCACCCGCGTGGGCCCGATGAGCGCGATGCCCGGCTACCAGCCCAAGCGCAACGAAGAGGTACCCGAACCGGTGAGCCGCGTCACCGGCTCCAGCGGCAACACCCAGGCCGGTTCCCTGATCACGGTCTCCGGCGGCGCACGAGGCTGATCAGCCCATGCCCCGTCGCACCCGAACCACCGCTCCCCAGCCGCTGGCCCCCACGGCACCGCGTCGCCGCCCGGTGATGGCCGAGGCCCAACCCGGCCCCGTCGATCCGGTCGGTGCCGCAGATCTCTCCGCAGCCGGCCCCGTGCTGCGAGGAACCCGAGCCCGGGCCGCCATGCAGGCGGCGATTCAGTCGGAGCGCTCCTTGAGCGCACCCGGAGCCCGGCCGATGGGTCGCCGCCGGGTGCTGCGGAGCGCGGCCGTGGCCCGACGCGACGAGCCAGGCACCCCGTCGCGGGCCGCAGCGTCCGCACCCCGGCAGCAGAGCCTGGCTGGGGCCGATGGCGGTGACCACCCCCTCACCGACAGCCGCGGCAACCTGGCCCTCCAGGCCTACGACACGGCTGTCAAGGACGCCTTCGATCGCATCGTCCCGGTGCTGAAGCATCTCTCGGCGGTGCAGCACGAGGATGACTTCGTCACCAAGGCCCAGGAGATCGCCCGGCGCGAGCTCGGGTTCGATCTGCCCCTGCCGATCCTGGAAACGGCCTGGGTCAGCCAGCTCGACATGCGCACCCTGTTCGCCTGGTGCGTCTTCCAGACCTACGAGCAGGTGAGCCAGGGCTTCTTCTGCCAGGACCCGCTCGAGGGTCAACCCGGCAGCCCCTCGGCCGAAGCGTTCAACAGCTTCCTGCTCGCCTGCGGGTTCCACCTGCTGGACATCACCCCCTGCGCCGATGGCCGCCTGGCCCATGCCATCGCCTTCTCCTTGCGACTGCCCTTCAGCTCGGTGCGCCGCCGGCCCCATGCCGGTGCGCTGTTCGATGTGGAGAACACCGTCAACCGCTGGGTCAAGACCGAACACCTCCGCTACCGCGAGGCCCAGCCCAACCCGGCCCACGCCGACACCCGCTACCTCAAGGTGGTGCTGTACCACTTCAGCTCCCGTGATCCCCAGCACGAGGGCTGTGCGGCCCATGGCAGCAACGACGCCCTGGCAGCCTCCTGCGGCCTGAGCCGACTGCAGGATTTCCAGCAGGCGGTGGAGAACAGCTTCTGCTGCGGCGCCTCGGTGGATCTCCTGCTGATCGGCATCGACACCGACACGGATGCGATCCGGGTCCACGTGCCCGGCATGGACGGCAGCACCAACCTGGAGCGCTGGCTCGATGCCCAGGAGGTCTATGCCACCACCCGCCGGCTCGGCGCCGCCGAGGCGCGCGAGCGGATCACCGAGATGGTGCGGCAGGCGGCGGCTTCCGCACCGGATCCGGGCATGGTGACGCTGGTGGCCCGGCTGCTCGAGCACAACCTCTCCCAGATCGACTACGTGCGCCGGTTCCATGGCGGCTCCTACAGCGATGCGGGCCATGCGGAGCGGTTCATCGGTGTGGGCATCGGCTTCAAGGAGATCCACCTGCGCAATCTCACCTACTTCGCCTACATGGACACCGTGGAGGAGGGGGCAGCCGACCTCGACGTGGGGGTGAAGATCTTCACCGGCCTCAATGTCTCCCGCGGCCTGCCGGTCCCGGTGGTGGTGCGCTTCGATTACCACGGCCAGGTGCCCGGCGCCCGCGAACGGGCCGTGCGCCACTGCCAGCGGGTCCAGGCGGCGATCGAGAACCGCTACGCCGAGCTGTTCCAGCAGGGCCTGCTCCATGCCCTGCTCACCGTGCGGGACCAGGATCGCCACACCCCGCCCGAAGCGGTAGGTTCCACGATCACCTTCGCGACCGGAGGAGGGCACTGAGATGCTGATCTGCAAGGTGGTGAAGCCGCTGGTCTCGACCAACCGGATCCCGGACTTCGAACACAAGCATCTGCAGGTCGTGCTGGATGGCAGCACCCAGAAGGTGGCCGTCGATGCCGTGGGCTGCATCCCGGGCGACTGGGTCATCTGTGTGGGAAGCTCGGCCGCCAGGGAAGCGGCGGGCAGCAAGTCCTATCCCAGTGATCTGACCATCGTGGGAATCATCGACCACTGGGATCCCGACGCCGGCAAGCAGGTTCCACCGTCCCAGAGCCCCAGGGCCGGAGGTGGCAGCTGATGGAGATCATGCAGGTCACCGGCTCCCTGATCTGCACCCAGCGGGTCAGCGGCCTGATGCACTGGAACCTCAGGGTTCTGCGCAGTGTCAAGGGCAAACTGAGCGTCGCGGTCGACCCGGTCGGAGCTTCACCCGGCAACTGGGTGTTCACCGCCAGTGGGTCCGCCGCCCGCTTCGCCTGCGGTGACCCTGAAACCCACACCGATCTCACCATCGGAGGAATCATCGATTTCTGGGAACCCGATGGCTGACTGACCCCCTCCCAGCTGGTCGCTCCCGTTGCCCTCCAGCTCTCCCCAGTCACCCTTCCCGTCCCCTTCGCGAACCGCCATGGCCACACCCACACCCAGCTCCAGCGCCAAGGCCACCGCTGCAGCGGCAGGCGCCGCGCCCCCACCGCCGGCCACCACGCCGGCCCCACCGCCGGCCAGCGCCGCAGCGGCCACGCCAGCACCAGCAGCCATTCCGGCCCCGGCGCCCGCCAAGGCCCTTCCGGCCTCCAGCACTGCCCGCAGCAGCAGTTCCAGCCGCCCGACACGCACCACCACCCGCCGCTCGTCTGCGACACCCCGTGCCAGCGGGGCCTCCGCCGGTCGGTCCAGCCGTTCTGGCTCAGGCTCAGGCTCCAACCGTCCTCCCTCCAACACCGCCCCCACCTCCATGGCCCCTTCCGTACACGGCATCGCCCTCGGCATGATCGAAACCCGGGGCCTGGTGCCGGCCATCGAGGCGGCTGACGCCATGACCAAGGCAGCGGAAGTCACCCTGGTGGCCCGGGAGTTCGTGGGCGGCGGTTACGTGACCGTGCTCGTGCGGGGCGAGACCGGCGCGGTCAACGCCGCGGTGCGCGCCGGCGCCGACGCCTGTGAACGGGTGGGCGACGGGCTGGTGGCCGCCCACATCATTGCCCGCCCCCACACCGAAGTGGAGCCTGCGATCCGCGGCACTGACGCCACCCGTCGCCTGTGATCCCCATGGACGCCGTGCATCCGCGCGTCCTGGGTTATCTGGGCCGCGCCCTGAGCCTTGAACTCTCCGCGGTCCAGCAGTACATGACCCAGGCCTCCCTGCTGGAGCTCTGGGGAGACACCGAGTCAGCCGGCCGTTTCCGCGAGGAGACCGTCGAGGAGATGCGCCATGCCGAACAGCTGGTGCAGCGGATGCTGACCCTGGGGGTGGCTCCGGCCGCCTCCCAGCTGAAGCCCGTGGCCCATGCCCGTGATCTGGCGGGCCTGCTGCGCCACGACGCCGTGCTGGAAGCGGAGCTGATCAATCATTACGCCGAGGCGGTCCGGTTCTGTCTGCTGATCGGCGACAGCGAGAATGAGTCCTTCTTCCGCACCCTCTGGACTGAGGAACAGCACCATGGCGAGGAGCTCGAGGCCTGGCTCCGCAGCCTCCAGAGCCAGGCCTACCGCGTTCTGGAACGCGCCACCTTCTAGGTCCCGGTGCCGCTGATGGCGCCTTCCGGCCGGCCCCGCCGCTCGCCAGCACCTCGGAAGCACCTCGGACCCTGAGGATTCCCCTCCCACGCCGTTGCACGCCCCCCTGCCCCTTCCCGTTCAGCTGGCCTGGCTGATCCCCCTCTACGGGTTCAGTGGGATGGCGCTGTCGCTGCCCTGGGCCAGCGGCTGGATCAAGCGCAATGGGCCGCGGCCGGCGGCCTACCTCAACATTCTCGTCACCCTGCTGGCCGTGCTGCACGGCAGCGTGGTGGCCCGGATGGTCCAGTTGCAGGGCCCTGCCCACCTGAGCATCCCCTGGTTCACGGCGGGGGATCTCCACCTGGCCATCGGCATCGATCTCTCGCTCACCAACCTGGCTGCCCTGGAGCTGGTCACGCTGATGAGCCTGATCGCCCAGGTGTTCGCCCTGGGCTATCTCGACAAGGAGTGGGCCCTGGCCCGCTTCTACGCCCTGGTCGGATTCTTCGAGGGGGCCCTCTCCGGTGTGGTGCTGAGCAGCAACCTGTTCATGAGCTATTTCCTGCTGGAGATGCTCACCCTCTCCACCTACCTGCTGGTGGGCTTCTGGTACGCCCAGCCCCTGGTGGTGACGGCGGCACGGGATGCGTTCCTGACCAAGCGCGTGGGGGATGTGCTGCTGCTGATGGGGGTGGTGGCCCTCTCCGCCTGGGCGGGCTCGATGGAGTTCACCGACCTGTACAGCTGGGCGGCCGAAGCCCGGGCCACGGGCGGCATCACCCCCCTGGCGGGCACGCTGGTGGGCCTGGGACTGATCGCCGGTCCGATGGGCAAGTGCGCCCAGTTCCCCATGCACCTCTGGCTCGATGAGGCCATGGAGGGTCCGAACCCCGCCTCGATCCTGCGCAATTCGGTGGTGGTCACCGCCGGCGCCCTGGTGCTGCTCAAACTGATGCCGCTGCTGCAGCTCTCGCCGGTCGCCACCGACGTGCTGCTGGCGGTGGGCACGATCAGCGCGATCGCCGGGGCGCTGGTGGCCCTGGCCCAGGTCGATCTGAAACGGGCCTTCTCCTACTCCACCACCTCCTACCTGGGGCTGGTGTTCATCGCCATCGCCCTCCAGCAGCCCGGCATCGCCGTGCTGCTGCTGTTCTCCCATGGCCTGGCCAAGGCGCTCCTGTTCATGAGCGTGGGCAGCGTGATCTCCGCCACGAACTGCCAGGACCTCACCGAGCTGGGGGGGATCGGAACCCGCATGCCGGCCACCTGCAGTGCCTACCTGGTCGCCTCGGCCGGTCTGGTGGGCCTGCTGCCGCTCGGTTGCTTCTGGTGCTATGGCCTTGGGGTCCAGGCCCTGCTGGCGAGTGCCGCTCCGTTCGCCGGCGTGCTGCTGCTCACCAATCTGCTCACGGCCTTGAACCTCACCCGGG
>NZ_JBKKKY020000074.1:0-12023 GCF_046613545.2 Aphanothece microscopica RSMan92
GATAGGCGAGCATGTCCTTGATCTCGCGCCGGTCGTAGAAGCGCAGGCCGCCCACCACGATGTAGGGGATGCCCCAGCGCACCAGCGATTCCTCCATGGCGCGGCTCTGGGCATTGGTGCGGTAGAGCACGGCCATGTCGCCCCAGCGGAGCTCGCTGTGGGCGGCCTCAAGCATGCGCATGCGGTGCACCGCCGCCTCGGCTTCGGCGATCTCGTCGTCGCAGCGGGTGAGGGTGATCGGCTCGCCCTCGCCGCGGGTGGGCCGCAGCACCTTGTCGATCCGCTCGGTGTTGTGGGCGATCAGGGCGTTGGCCGCCTCCAGGATGGTGGCGGTGGAGCGGTAGTTCTCCTCCAGCTTCACCATCGTGCGGGTCGCCTCATCGGCGGCGCCGTCGCCGAAGTCGTCCTGGAAGCCCATCAGGATCGTGAAGTCGGCGGCGCGGAAGCTGTAGATGCTCTGGTCGGCATCCCCCACCACGAACACCGAGCGGCCACCCCAGTTGTCGTAGGCCTCGGGATCCTGACCGTCGGTGACGAGCAGCTTGATCAGCTCGTACTGGGTGCGGTTGGTGTCCTGGTACTCGTCCACCAGCACGTGGCAGAAGCGGCGGTGCCAGTAGTGGCGGATCTGGTCGTTCTGGCGCAGCAGCTGCACGGGCAGCAGCAGCAGATCGTCGAAGTCGAGGGCGTTGTTGGCCGCCAGGGCACGGCGGTAACGGCGGTAGGTCTCGGCCATCAGCTTGCCGCGCTGACCGCCGGCATCGGCCTCGAGCTGCTCGGGCATCCAGCCCTGGTTCTTGGCGTTGCTGATCGCCCAGCGCACCTTCTTGGGCTCGAAACGCTTGGGATCGAGGCCCAGCTCCTGGGTCACGATCTCCTTCACCAGGCTCTGGACATCACCCTCGTCGTAGATCGAGAACTGCCGCGTCCAGCTCAGACCTTCGGGGTCGCGGAACTTGTCGATGTCGAAGCGCAGCAGCCGGGCGAACAGGGCGTGGAAGGTGCCGATCCAGAGGTCCTTGATCACCTCGCGGTAGATGCGGCTGCGCAGCTGCCGCTGCTCCAGCAGCGGCAGGGTGCTCCAGGGCTGGCCGAACTGGCTCTGGGCCAGCTTCTGGGCCAGCAGCAGCTCCAGCCGCTCCTTCATCTCCCGGGCGGCCTTGTTGGTGAAGGTCACGGCCAGCAGCGTGGCCGGATCGGCGCCGTGGTGGCCGATCAGGTGGGCGATGCGGTGGGTGAGGGCCCGCGTCTTGCCACTGCCGGCCCCGGCCACCACCAGCAGCGGACCGGTGTGGTGGTCCACCGCCTTGCGCTGGGCTTCATTGAGGCCGGCCAGGAAGGCGCTCATCCACGGGCCAGGAATGCGTTCCGCACCCTAGGCACCGCGCCGCTGCAGCACCCGCCCCAGCCGCGATTGCCAGCGGCGGGCCTGCAGCTGCCACAGCGGCGGGGCCTGCAGCGGTGGTTCGCCGGCCTGCAGGCGGTCCCAGTGGTCGTTCACCCGGGCGAGGGCCTCACGCCAGCGCTCCAGCAGGGCCGCTTCGCTGCTGGCCTCCAGCAGGAGGTCGAGCTCAGGGGCCGGCGCGCGCCAGGCGGCCGGAGCGGCCACGGCGGCGCTGATCCGCTCCAGATCGGCGCTGAGGGTGCCGGCTCCGAGCTGGTGGCCGAGGCGGCCGGGATCGAGGCTGTCGGCCAGGGCATGGTTGAGGCTGCTGAACACCACGCAGCCGCAGGCGAGGGCCTCCAGGGGCGGCAGGCCGAAGCCCTCGCTCACGCCGCTCACCCGCCAGTGGTCAGCGGAGTCGTAGAGCACCACCGTGGCGCTGTTGAACAGATCCACCAGGTTGTCGACCCAGCCCGCCTGCACCTCCACCCGCAGGCCCCGGCGCCGCAGGGCCGGCACCAGCACCTCCAGCAGGTAGGCGCTGCTCTTGCGCTGCTGCACCAGCACATCGATGGGCCGCGTGCCGGAGCCGTCGCGCCGGCCCCGCTGCAGCCACTGGGGATCGAGGGCATTGGGCACCAGGGCCAGGGGGTTGCGGCTGGCCCACTGGCCCCAGTAGCCGAGGGTGTTGCGGCTCACCGCCAGCACCGGCACCCCGGACGGCAGGGCGAAGCCGTAGCCGCTGCTGTGGGCGTGGTAGGCCACGGCCCGGCCACGCAGGGCCCGCAGCTGGCGCGGCACCTCGAAGCCCCAGCTCACGATCCAGAGCACCTTGCGAGCGGCAGCGCCATCGGGCGGTTCAGCCCGCAGCAGATCGGCCAGGAAGGGGTGATCCGGCTCCCGCCGCCGGTAGGTGACCACCTCGGTGGGCACCAGCTGCTGCAGCAGCCGGGCCGTCTGCAGCTCCACCAGCAGGCCGCCGCCGCGCAGGCGACCGCCGGTGCCGGGCACGAGAAAACGAAGCGATCGCAAGGGCCGGGCGCGGACGCCGCCCGACTCTGACGCAGCCGGGGACGCTGTCAGCGTGCCGGCCTCAGTTGAGCGACCTCAGGCGGCCACGGCCTCGGTGCTGCCGGTGCGCTGGCGCCGGGTGAGGAAGCCGAAGAGCACCTTGCCGATGGCGGCGATCAGGTTGCCTTCCAGCTCCTGGAACATCTTCATGTTGAGGTGGAAGGCGTGGTTGGCCTCCGCCACGATGCGGTCCGCCGTGGCCTGATCGATGGGGAGGGCATCCAGGGTGGCGCGGTAGTTCACCTTGAAGGCCTTCTCATCGGGGATGGCGTCGAACTCGTAGAAGCGCAGACCATCGTGATCGCCCAGGTTCATGGCCTTCTGGGCGATGTTCTTGAGGATCTGGCCGCCGGAGAGGTCGCCGATGTAGCGGGTGTAATGGTGGCCCACCAGCAGCTCGGGGCTCTCCTGGGCGACCTGGTGCAGCCGCGCCACATACTCCTGGGCCGCCGGGGTGGCCTTCACGGAGCTGCGCCAGTCAGGACCGAAGTAGTAGGCGAGGTCCTGCTCGAGGGTCTCGCGGCGGTTCAGCTCGGGGAAGGCCACCGGACCCACCACGGGATGGCTGCGGAGCCTGGCGAGCTCCTCCTCCATGGCGGAGTACACGAAGTAGAGGTCGGCCACCAGGGTGCGGTAGCTGGCCTTGTCCACCACGCCCTTGAGGAAGCAACTCACGAAGCCGGTGTTCTCGGCCATCGTGTGGGCTTTCTTGGTCCCTTCACGCAGCTGGGAGGCGAGAGCAACGGACATGACGACGCGACGGCACGGCACTGGCGAGGACCAACCGTAGGCGCGCTGTTTGCCGTGCCGGCCGCAAGATTGCGAAGGGTTACGCAGCGCAGGCCCGGCCACCCTCGAACAGGTCGAACAGCTCGCGGCAGAACTGCTGCAGCTTGGCCGCGGCGTGCGGGTCGGGCAGGTGGCTGCCGGTGGGGCACCAGTCGCCCACGGTGGCCAGCCGCCACCGCTCGGACTCATAGGTGAGCCCCCGGATCAGCACCCCGAGCAGCCTCGGCCGCCGCCTGGTGCCGCCGGAGCCGCTCCCCCCGGGGGCAGCCTCCAGGCGCAGCTGCACCAGGAACGAGCGGCACTGGCTGCGCGGACTCCAGCCGGGCAGGTGAAACGAGAGATCCACGCTCTCCCGGTCGGCGAATTCCCGGGTGCAGGGATCGTCGCGCCAGGGGGTGAGGTTGGCGCGGGCATCGGGGAAGTGGGCCCGGAAGAGGGCCGCCACGGACGCAATCGTCTGGGCCAGTTCCAGATTTCCGGCCTGATCGGCGGCGTTCATGCCGTTTCCCCTGAGCAGAACCAACGCTGCCCCGAAACCTAGGGTCGGACGACCGACCGTGCCGCAGGAATGGCTACCAGCCCCCTGACCTTCGAGAAACTCACCGCCCCCACCGCCGGCACCGCCATCCGCTTCGAGGACGGTCAGCCGGTGGTGCCGAACGATCCGATCATCCCGTTCATCCGGGGTGACGGCACCGGCGTGGACATCTGGCCCGCCACCCAGCGGGTGCTAGATGCGGCCGTGGCCAAGGCCTACGGCGGCGAGCGCCGCATCGAGTGGTTCAAGGTCTACGCGGGTGATGAGGCCTGCGACCTCTACGGCACGTACCAGTACCTGCCGGAGGACACCCTCGCCGCCATCCGCGCCTACGGCGTGGCGATCAAGGGGCCGCTCACCACGCCGGTCGGGGGCGGCATCCGCTCCCTGAACGTCGCCCTGCGCCAGATCTTCGATCTCTACTGCTGCGTTCGCCCCTGCCGCTATTACGCCGGCACCCCCAGCCCCCACAAGCGGCCCCAGGATCTCGATGTGATCGTCTACCGGGAGAACACCGAGGACATCTACATGGGGATCGAGTGGGAAGCCTCCGATCCCGTGTGCCTGGAGCTGATCCAGCACCTCAACGACACGGTGATCCCCGCGAACGGCAAGCTCGGCAAGCGCCGCATCCCGGAGGGCTCGGGGATCGGCATCAAGCCGGTGAGCAAGCACGGCACCCAGCGCCACATCCGCAAGGCGATCCGCCATGCCCTCAGCCTGCAGGGCAACAAGCGCCACGTGACCCTGGTGCACAAGGGCAACATCATGAAGTTCACCGAGGGGGCCTTCCGCGACTGGGGCTACGAACTGGCCACCACCGAATTCCGCGATGTCTGCGTGACCGAGCGTGAGTCCTGGATTCTCGACAACCTCGAGCGCAACCATTCGCTCAGCATCCAGGACAACGCCCGCCTGATCGAACCCGGCTACGACAGCCTCACGGCGGAAAAGAAGGCCGCGATCGATGCCGAGGTGAAGCAGGTGCTCGATTCGATCGGCGAGAGCCACGGCTACGGCAAGTGGAAGAGCATGGTGCTCGTGGACGACCGCATCGCCGACAGCATCTTCCAGCAGATCCAGACACGGCCCCAGGAGTATTCGGTGCTGGCCACCCTCAACCTGAACGGCGACTACATCTCCGATGCCGCCGCAGCCGTGGTGGGGGGTCTGGGGATGGCCCCCGGCGCCAACATCGGCGACAACGCCGCCATCTTCGAGGCCACCCACGGCACCGCGCCCAAGCACGCCGGCCTGGATCGCATCAACCCCGGCTCGGTGATCCTCAGCGGCGTGATGATGCTCGAGTACATGGGCTGGCAGGAGGCCGCCGACCTGATCACCCAGGGGATCAGCGCCGCCATCGCCGGCGGCGAAGTGACCTACGACCTGGCGCGGCTGATGGAGCCGCCGGTGGAGCCGGTGAGCTGCTCGGGCTTCGCCGAGGCGGTGGTACGCCACTTCGGGGGGTGATCGCCCGGCGATCACCCGGGCAACGCGGCGGCTTCGTGTCGAATCCTGGCTGGACCATGCCGGGGCGAAATCCCTGATTACCGTTTCAGCAGTCACAACGATCCCGCCATGGGAACCCGCCTCCAGGTTCTGGGACTGACGTTCGCAGGATCTCTGCTGGCCCTGGCCACGGCCTGCGGACAGAAGCCTGAGCAGCAGGCCATGACCGAGGAGGCCTCTCTGACACCAGTGAAAGCCTGCGAGGCCGCCCCCTGCACCACGGAGCTGGGCACGGAAATGGCGATGGGTGAGGGCAGCGTGCGGGCCTACGGGATCCTGAAGGGCGATGGGGAGAGCCAGGAAATCGGCGTGCTGATTTCCGAAGCCGCCCTCAACGGCCTGCCCCAGAACTGCCAGGCGGATGCAGCCTCAAAAGGAGCCAAGTGGCTGATCTGCCAGCCGGCAGGCGCGGAGGGGAAAGGCAAGATGAATGACACGATGGTGACGACCCTGGAGATGCCCAAAGCAGTGGCCAAGGCCACCGGCATCGACAAACTCGACATCAGCTGGCTGCCCTATGGACACGCACCAGAAAAAGTATGGGACAAGCCGCAATTTGACATCCACTTCCCCTTTGTTCACCCAACGGGCGGACAGAATGAAAAGGCGTTCTACGAGGCTCCGTCTGCAGAACAGCTTCCCAAGGGCTACATGGTGTTGCCTGGGAGCGGCTTCCACTGGGACACCGAAGCCCTGAAGGGCCATGCCCATGCAGCCGACCCCGGCAACTCGCCCGAGTTTGCAGGGGGCCCATTCAGGGGCAACTTCCTTTACATCACCTATGAGGGCAAGGCCATTGGCTACGAAGCCTATGTCAGCAAGGCACTGCTGGACGAGAAGGGCAACTACACCAAGAGCCTGCAGGTCCCCGAGAAATCCTATGGCACAGATGTTGCACCCGGCCTGCTCACCATCACCCATGTGCCCTCGATGAAGGCCTTCCGCGTCTCCCTGTCAGACTACAAAATCATCAAAAAGGGGTAATCCAGCGATGACGAACTTTCAGCCTCCTACCGAGCCTCCTAGCGTGAGGGGTCTGCGAACGGATCTCGCCAGCAACGACTCTTCAGCGTTCTGGGGCCGCGATGACCTCACCTACCTTGGCGACTTGAGTTGGTGCCAACTACCGACCAATGGCCATGAGTACATCGCGGATTGGACCCGTCACGATGGCCAGTTCCAGTACACCTACGGCCTGATCAATCTCGCTGAAGACGGAGCACTCAGTGGCGGGATGATCATTCCCGTACGGGGCCCTCTGGACGGCTCCGGCCGATTCGAGATGTTTGTCGGGGACAACTGGCTCGAGGGCCCCCTGCGCATGTGGCTTGAGCAGTTGACGCCAGCGGTCCAGCAGCACGCCATCGACCGCTACAAAGGTTTGATTGCCTGGGTGAGCCGTCAACTCGACGAGGACGGCTGATAGGCGACGTGGCTGGGGTGCATCAGCTTGTACACCGTCAGCTGAACCACGCGCCCCTCACGAACACGGTAAATGACGACCTCAGCAGCAAGGGGCGGCTGTCGCGGAGCACCGATGACCAGTTCGGCCCACGCCTCACTCATGCCATCGTCCAGCGAGCGATCCGACAGGCGACGCAGGTCGTAGTGCAGGTCTCGGGGCCAGAGGGCGAGCATCCTCTCCAGGAACGGCGCTGCGGAGGTGACATCCACAGCAGGCTCGTCGGGGTGGATCGTGACGAGATCTGGGGAGAACACCGCGGCCATCCCCTGGGCATCTCGGGCGTTGAAGCTCTTCACATAGGCCTGAACCAGCCGTCCTGCCTCCGTGCCTGGATGTGCAGAAGACGGAGATGTCGCGTGGACATCAGCAGGAGGCCGTGATGAATCCGTCATGGGCGGGAACTGGTTCCAGCGCTTCAGCACAGACCAGCGTAGTCGGAGAAACGAAAGTCGCCATCAAGGCCGCCATCGGCGGGCACGCTCGCAGGGGACGGCAGCCGAGCCCGGTGAATCTGCTGTCGGGCGAGGCCAGCTACAGCGAAACGCGAAGTTCGAGGCCAAAGGAAAAGAGATCGCCAAGGTCGCGGCGGACGTTCGGATTCAAGATGTAATAGAGCTTGGGCTGAATAAAGAAGTATGGGGTGATCTGAGCGCTATAGCCAACCTCAAAGACGCCCTGGAAGTCACTCACCTTGCAGCCGGGGACCTCAGTACATGCCGTCTGGTTGAGACTGCGCTCAACAACGCCATCATTAACCATCATGTGCGCATAGCCCATGTAAAAGATATCGTGATCACGGCCAAAGATGCCCTCGTAGGCGAGGCCCCCATAAACACCCTTGGTCGTGCTGCCGCGCCGTTGCCAGGGACTCCACTTCCCCTTGATGAAGCCCGATAGCCCCCTGTTGAAGCTACCTGGCTCGCGATACAGCATCGCTTCAGCCATGGCATAGTACTGGCTGTTACCTCGATACTCAAGGCGGGGACGATTGGTCAGGAAAAAGTAGTTTCCATCAATGTCATAAAGATTATCAAGGCCCTTTCCGGTGTGATTCTGGCCACCAATACGAATGAACCAAGGGATACCATTGTCATTCGTCTTGGTGCTATAGGTTCCACCTCGCCATGTGGCCTCGTAGAAGAACTCAAGGCCATACTCATCCAGGTTCCAGTACTGCTTGTAACCCCTACGATTATCGATACCACCACTTGGATCCCAGTAGCCACTGGCAACCATCGCCTTCAGCGTCAGGTTGTCACCAATCACCCCTTCAATGGATAGGCCTGGTGGCGCCGTCACAACCAAGGGACCGTTCGCCGTACTGGGAGAGGTGCCAATGACACCCGGCTCATCAAAGGCCCAGAAACTGAAGATTCCAGCAACAAGGGACTTGTTAAATGTAATCCATGGATTGATCGCACCCAATCGGATGGAGTTGAGACCGTTCTTGCCCCATGCCTGCTGAATCCAGTACTCAAATATTCGAGCACCCTGCATAATGGGATTGTCTTCTCGACTGCGCCCCACATCGGTATAAAAGTAACCCTGATATTGGCGAGTGCCGAGGCCAGCCGGATTCAGGGTATTGCCATAGGAGTAGATTGGTCCCCCATTGAGGGCCTCCGGCCAAGTAAACGATAAGTGAATCTGGCCGCCCTTCCAAGTGTTACTAACCAACCGTGAGTAGATGTCGATTCCCAGAATGCCCTGGGAGTTCCCCTGCCAGTCATGGAAAGGGCCAGTCCCTCGAACCACGGGGATATCTGAAAGATTATCTTTAATATCTACAAGCGAATCCAATGCATAGCATCCGTAGACATCAATCCCCTTCTCGTAAAGCCTCTGCCGACCAGAATCAGTAAGAAGTTGGTCATTGGTGGCAAAGTCGTGGGATTTGGGCCTGGAAAGAATGTACTCAGGCCTCATGTAGGCATCCAAGCGCCGTGGCGTCGGCGGAACCTTCAAGTGACGCAACACATCACAGTGCTTCTTCTGACTGAAGTCAAAATGGCCTCGATGCTTCGGAATCTTGAGACCGAAGGGATTTGGGAAATACTCTCCCTGCTCATCATCGTCTTGAGAAGATGGCGCCCCGATGTCAGCAGTGACAAACTCTTCCCATTGGTCTTCAGTACTCAGGAAATCACCACTCTCGCCCGGTGAAAAAGCCGAAGGAGGTTCGAAGCGAGCAACTTTCTCGCCTTCTGTGCCCGCTTGCTGCGGAAGAAACAGCTCAGACATCAGCTCGGCTTCATCAGCCTCCCTGGCCTCGCTGGCCTCGTCGGAGGTGACACGCAGTTCAGGACCGAGCACTGATGTGCTCTGGCCTTGCACGATGTCCAACGTGGAATCTCGCTGAACCTCCTGCGCTACGGCCGGTTGGGCTAGCAGAGCCAGCAGAGCAAGGCCATGCATGGACCGTTGCCATCCATGCAAAAGGGGCTTAGGAGAGCCACGGAGGGATTGACGGACTAGTGCCTGTCTCTCCACACACCCACAGCAAATATCTGCCCATTAAGACACACACGAAAGCCAGCTGCAAGCGGAGAGCAACCCGGACAAGGAACGCGCATCGATGCAAAGACATGGCTCCAACACATTGGCAAGACCGGAAGAAGTCCCACTACCGATTCACAGTGGCAGCGGATCCATGTCCGATGATGACCACAGAGCGTAGGGACAGGTCTGGGCGGGTCCCGTGGCGCACAACCATCAGAACGATATCCTTGTGGCAACACCGAGGGTTAGGATGTTGCCCAGATCTGACCTCAGGTTTGGATTTATAATATACTGCAATGTGGGGGTCACCGTAAACCACGGGCTGAGATAGAAACTATATCCAAACTCCAATGCATGCTGGATGCCATCGATATCACATCCAGGAATCTTGGTGCAGGTTGCCTTCTCCTTGTGATAATCAACAAATCCATCGGTCCCGCGAACAACCCCCCAGCCGGCATACAGGACATCATGGGGACGATTCCTCAGCAGACCTTCATACCCCAAACCAAGAACAGCCCAGTTCTTCACAACATTCCGGTCATCGTGAAATCCCCCACCAACACGAAAGAATCCTGTCAAGCCGCGATTGTAGCTATTGGGCTCTCTGTAGAGCATGGCCTCTGTAGATAAATAGACTTGCTGATTACCCTGGAGCTCCTGTCTGGGAAGCCCTGTGATCGCAGCGGGATCGCCATTGATGTCGAACCTGTTGGAGTAGATCTTGCCCGAATGAAACATGACCCCGGCCTTCACATACCAAGGCTTGCCATAGTCCTTGGGATTGCCGGAGTAGGTACCTCCCAGCCAGGTCAGCTCACTCATGACTTCTACGCCATCTCCCTTATCAAAGTTCCAGCGCACTCCACGGATATTATTGCGCCCAGTTGAAGCGTAGTATCCCTGGGATACTTGCATCTCAAAGTCCATGGACGGCCCCAGCTTGTGATACCACTGGAATGAAAGTGGCGCCTGCGGATAGCATGGGGCATTGCCCGTGAAGTAGGTCGTTCCCAACATGCACGGCTCGGTGAATGTCCAGAAGTTCATCATTCCAGACAAAATCGAGCGATTAAACGTGATCATCGGAAAGATATTTCCAAATCTCACATAAGACTGCTGGCCGGGTCCATAGCGCTGCTGAAACCAAAGCTCAAACAGCCGAACCCCTTGATCCACATAGGTAGGGTCGCCAACGCCCTGATTCGTATAGAAGTGACCATGGATCTGCCCGGTTCCCGTTGCATTCAGTCGATTTCTATAGGCATACAAAGGCTCGCTTTCTGGCCACGTTGCTGAGAAATGAAGCTGACCACCCTTCCAATTCTTGTTGATCAGCCTGGAGTACAAGTCCAAGCCGTATATCTGAACAATATTGTACTCACTGCGATGCACACCACTGCTGGGAGTGCCAAAGGCAGTTTCCTTGGGAACCAGCACTCGATTATTTGGCCTTGCATTGCTGACCAGGTCGGTCGCGAGATCAACGGCTATACATCCATAGAATTCAATTCCTTGCTCATAGAGTTGATCACGAGCTCCGCCCCAATTACCAGTCAGATAATCGCGCTCCATCAGGTTCGCTTCAGAACCTCTGGGCTTGAGAAAGTCTGGCCTGAAATAGCTGTCAAGACGCCGGTAGGTGCGTGGCGTCTTCAGGTGCTCCAAGGCGTCGCAGTGGAGTGCTCTGGATCGTACTTCTCCTTCTTGAAGAGGAACAATTCCAAATGGATTGCTGGGCAACTCAGAGTCAGCCTTGGGGGCCGAATCAGCTACCTCTAACTTTGGGGATTTTGGATCGGAATTCCGATCGGCTTGGTAAACTGTCTGCAGGCTGTATGGTTCCGCCAGACCGGGATATGATGGCGAGTTATCGATATGCTGCAGAGCCACTGCAGGCGGGACTGCCAGCGGGACTGATGGATCGTCAGCCCAGCTTGAAGGGAGAGAGCTCTCCGCGGTTTGGACCTGTTCTTGCAGGCCGTCGAATGGGGCATCCATTGCGATCCCATCGCTCAGCCGAGGGCTAGCCAGCAACAGTTGAGGCCCCAGCTGAGCAGCAGAACCAGCCAAAGGCTCTCCGCGGGGGGGATCGCTGGAGGAAGTCTCGGCTTCAGCCTTGCCAACCTGCAGGATCACCGCGGTCAAGAGCAAGGCCATACCCATCCAGACGGCGCCCGCGCTCGAGCGGCGGACAGGGGCAATTTCAGAACGTGGGGATGATGTTTCGTAACCCATCTTGAGTGCCAAGGCAAAGACCCCCTCAAGCCAAGATGGCTTGAGGCCATGCAAGAGGCTTCGTCGCTCCACCCTAAAAATGGTCAGCAAAGCTGAGCCATGCAGACCATCAAAGCTTCATGATGACCGGTGACCGGGTCCGCAAAGGGACACAAATCGCCATGGGAAGACATAGATGTGCGATCACAGCAATCCCATGGGCCCCGCCCGCTGTTGCCGCCCGCTGCTGCCGTGAACCTTTATCCCCTATGGCGCCAGCACAGAACCGAAAAACAGCAGGCTCAGCATAGGGTTACCCTGGAGAAAGGAAGCGAACCGATCATTTCGCCAACGACCTCCCACGATACAGACAGATATGACGACCGCCCAAGCACGCAAAGGCGGGATCACCTCCGAGAGACATAGGAATACACAAGATAAGAGATGCTCCCACAGAAGGTTATCGCGACAGCAATGTTCTGCAATGCAACGCCCTTGTAGACGGTTTTGCTCTCAAGGAGTGCCCTGCTGCCATGATGGGCCAAGCC
>NZ_JBKKKY020000075.1:0-12009 GCF_046613545.2 Aphanothece microscopica RSMan92
TTTCCTCGGTTCGGTGATCGGCGACCTTTCCTCGCGCCGCGGTCAGGTCGAGGGCCAGTCCATCGACGATGGGCAGTCCAAGGTCCAGGCCAAGGTGCCTCTGGCCGAGATGTTCGGCTACGCCACCCAACTCCGATCCATGACCCAGGGTCGGGGTATCTTCTCGATGGAATTCAGCCACTACGAGGAAGTTCCTCGCAACGTGGCCGAGGCCATCATCTCCAAGAATCAGGGCAAGTCCTGATCTTCACCATACCCATTAACCCCCCGATTCTTTTCTCCCATGGCTCGCGAGAAGTTCGAAAGGAACAAGCCCCACGTCAACATCGGCACCATCGGCCACGTTGATCACGGCAAGACCACCCTCACCGCCGCCATCACCAACGTGCTGGCCAAGAAGGGTATGGCGAAGGCCCAGGCCTATGACCAGATCGACGGTGCTCCCGAGGAGCGTGAGCGCGGCATCACCATCAACACGGCCCACGTCGAGTACGAAACCAACAACCGGCACTACGCCCACGTGGACTGCCCCGGCCACGCGGACTACGTGAAGAACATGATCACCGGTGCCGCCCAGATGGACGGCGCGATCCTGGTGGTGGCCGCCACCGATGGCCCCATGGCCCAGACCAAGGAGCACATCCTGCTGGCCAAGCAGGTGGGTGTTCCGGCACTGGTCGTCGCACTGAACAAGTGCGACATGGTGGATGACGAGGAGATCCTCGAGCTGGTCGAACTGGAAGTGCGTGAACTGCTCAGCAGCTACGACTTCCCCGGCGATGACATCCCCGTCATCCAGGTCTCGGGTCTCAAGGCCCTTGAGGGCGATGCCGAATGGGAAGCCAAGATCGGCGACCTGATGGATGCCGTGGATTCCGCCATCCCCGAGCCCGAGCGTGAAATCGACAAGCCGTTCCTGATGGCCGTCGAGGACGTGTTCTCGATCACCGGTCGCGGCACCGTCGCCACCGGCCGGATCGAGCGCGGCAAGGTGAAGGTCGGCGAAGAGATCGAGATCGTCGGCATCAAGGACACCCGCAAGAGCACCGTCACCGGTGTGGAAATGTTCCGCAAGCTGCTCGACGAGGGCATGGCTGGCGACAACGTCGGTCTGCTGCTCCGCGGCATCCAGAAGGAGGACATCGAGCGCGGCATGGTGCTGGTGAAGCCCGGCTCGATCACCCCCCACACCAAGTTCGAGGGAGAGGTGTACGTGCTCAAGAAAGAGGAGGGTGGTCGTCACACCCCCTTCTTCGCCGGCTATCGCCCGCAGTTCTACATCCGCACGACGGATGTGACCGGCCAGATCACCGCCTTCACCGCCGACGACGGCTCCAACGTGGAAATGGTGATGCCCGGAGACCGCATCAAGATGACCGGTGAGCTGATCTGCCCCGTGGCCATCGAGCAGGGCATGCGCTTCGCCATCCGTGAAGGCGGCCGCACCATCGGTGCGGGCGTGGTCTCCAAGATCCTCGCCTGATCGACTGGACGAGGGGCAGGGCGTGACAGCTCATCCCAGCCGTCACGCCCTGCCCTAAATTGCCCGTTGGGTGCCCTGGGGCACCCAACGGGCAATTTAGGGCCCCGTACCTCGACAATCCGGCACTGCCGTGACCGCATCTCTGCGGTCTGCCCGGGCCTTCGCTCCCCAGCGCATCCGCCCAAGTCCATTTCTTCCGCGCCAGCGCCCCGCCGCCAGCTCCCATGTCCACCGCCATCGCCCAGCAGAAGATCCGCATCCGCCTCAAGGCGTTCGATCGCCGCATGCTCGATCTCTCCTGCGAAAAAATCATCGAGACCGCCGACCACACCGCTGCCACGGCGATCGGTCCGATCCCCCTGCCCACCAAGCGCAAGATCTACTGCGTGCTCCGCTCCCCCCACGTGGACAAGGACTCCCGTGAGCACTTCGAGACCCGCACCCACCGCCGGATCATCGACATCTACAGCCCCTCGGCCAAGACCATCGACGCCCTGATGAAGCTGGACCTGCCCAGTGGCGTGGACATCGAGGTGAAGCTCTGAGCATCCGGCGACAACCATCCCTGGCGCTGCGCGACCCGGGGATGGTGTTCCTAGGATCACCGGGCAACTCCTGCTGAAGCCATGGGTGAACTGGCCGTAAGGGAGCTGCCCCTATTCCCCTTGCCCGACGTCGTGCTCTTCCCCCAGGAAGTGCTGCCGTTGCACATCTTCGAACCCCGCTATCGGATGCTGCTCCGCACCGTGATGGCGGAGGATCGACGCTTCGGTGTGGTGCGCTGGGATCCCAAGTCCAAGCAGATGGCCTCGGTGGGCTGTTGTGCCGAGATCATTCACTGCCAGACCCAGGACGACGACCGCAGCAACATCGTCACGATGGGGCAGCAGCGCTTCAGGGTGCTCGACATCGTCCGGGAAGCGCCCTTCCGCGTCGGCCTGGTGAGCTGGATCGAGGACGATGCCCAGAGCCCTGCCGATGATCTGGAGGCCCTGGCCACCGAGGTGAACCAGGCCCTGCGGGACGTCGTCGAACTGACCGCCAAACTGATCGGCAAACCCGCTGCCCTGCCCAGCGATCTGCCGGACCTGCCGCGGGAACTGTCCTTCTGGATCGGTGCCCATCTGGGCGGGCCGGTGGCCGACCACCAGCAGGGCCTGCTGGAAATCACCGACACCGCAGAACGGCTGCGCCAGGAATTCGACCTGCTCGATCAGACCCGCCGGCAGCTGGCCGCCCGCACCGTGCTGAAGGACACCTTCCAACCCCAGTAAGCCCGCCATGATTCCGATCAGCTGGCCGGTGGCCGTTGTGCTGGCGACGGCCGTGCTGCTCGTGGCGGCCGCTGTCGTGTGGCTGCGCCGCAACCGTCGCTACCAGGACGCCACGAGTGTGGCGGCTGCCTACGACCGCTGGACCCAGGACGCACTGCTTGAACGCCTCTGGGGCGACCACATCCACCTGGGGCACTACGGCGAGCCTCCCGTCGGCCCCGGCGGTCGGGATTTCCGCCGGGCGAAGGAGGACTTCGTGCATGAACTGGTGCGCTGGAGCGGCTTGGATCAGCTCCCGCCCGGCAGCCGCGTGCTGGATGTCGGTTGCGGCATCGGCGGCAGCGCCCGGATCCTGGCCCGGGACTACGGCCTGGATGTGCTGGGGATCAGCATCAGCCCCCTGCAGATCGCCAGGGCCCGGGAGCTCACGCCCGGCCCCCTGGCCGCCCACTGCCGCTTCGCCGTGATGGACGCCCTCGCCCTCGATCTGCCGGATGGCCGCTTCGACGCGGTGTGGAGTGTGGAGGCCTCTCCCCACATGCCGGACAAACAGCGCTATGCCGATGAACTTCTGCGGGTGCTCCGGCCGGGCGGACGGCTGGCGGTGGCGGACTGGAACCGGCGGGATCCCAGCGATGGTGCCCTCAGCCGGCGGGAACGCTGGGTGATGCGGCAGCTGCTCGAACAGTGGGCCCATCCCGAGTTCGCCAGCATCCGCTCCCTCCAGGCCAACCTGAGCTCCAGCCCCTGGGGGGCCGCCATCCCCATCGACACCGCCGACTGGACCGCCCCCACCCTGCCCTCCTGGATCGATTCGATCCTGGAAGGGGCCAGGCGACCGGCCGCCATCCTCGGTCTCGGCCCGGGGGCCCTGCTCCAGGCCCTGAGGGAGACCCCCACGATCCTGCTGATGCACTGGGCCTTCGCCCATGGCCTGATGCAGTTCGGCGTGTTCCGGGGCCAGAAGCCCGCCTAGACCTTGCTGGCGATCAGGGCCTGGTGGTGATCAGGGCTGGTTGGTGATCGGGTAGGCACCGAACAGGGCGAGATGTTCACACAGGGGCCCAAGCTCTTCGAGCGCCCCTTCGAGCACACCCGCCGCCTGGGGGAGCTCCAGATCCACGAAGAAGATGTATTCCCCCATCTCCCGCTTGGAGGGCCGCGACTCGATGCGGCTCATGTTGAGGCCGCGGCGGGCGAAGCAGCCCAGGGCCTCGAGCAGGGCACCGGGCTGGTTGGAGTGGAGCGAGAACGCCAGGCTGGCCAGCGGCCCCTCGTGGGCGCGGGGCCCACGCCGCAGCAGCAGGAAGCGGGTGCAGTTCCCCGGCACGTCATTGACCGGGTAGGCCAGCACCTGCAGGCCGTGCTCCACGGCAGCCTGGCGGGAGGCGATGGCGCCACGGAAGCGGCTGCCGGCGACCATCCGGGCCGCGTCGGCCGTGGAACTGGTGGGAAGCTGCAGGGCCCGCGGCAGGTGCTCCGCCAGCCACTGGCTGCACTGGGCCAGGGCCTGGGGGTGGGACAGCACCTCGCTGATGCCCTCGAGCGACCCTGATCCCACCAGCGCATGGCGCACGGGCAGCACCAGGGCGCGGACCACCGCGAGATCGGGGTGCTCCCACAGAGCATCGAGGCAGGCGGTCACCCCGCCCTCCACGGAGTTCTCCACCGGCACCACGGCGGCATCGCAATCGCCGCGGGCCAGGGCCTGCACAACCGCCCGGATGCCGAGCTGGGGCACTAGCACGGCATCCCCCCAACCCTCCAGCGCGATGAGCTGCAGCGCCGCCTGCTCGCCATAGGTACCCACCGGGCCAAGAAAGGCAACGCGCATCACAACCGCCGACGAAACTGGGCCCCCGGGGGAGGCCGATAGGATCATGCCGCGCCGGCCTGCTGGCCATGCCCCTGGCCTTCAGCGCCAGTCAGCAACTGCAACTCGCCGTCGACGACCGGCAGCAGCAGCTCGCTGCCTACCTGGCCGATGAGGACCGGGTGGTGAAGGCCCTGCTCGATCCAACCCAGCTGGAACGGCTGGGGCCGGGCCGCTACCGCTACGCCGTCACCCACCTGCAGGTGTTCCAGCTTCAGATCCACCCGGTGGTGGAACTGTGCACCCATGTCCAGCCCGGGCGGCTCGAGCTGGAAGCGAGCGACTGCCAGCTGGAGGGGCTGGGCCTGGTGGATGACTTCCAGCTCACCCTGGGCTCCTGGCTCGCCGCCGGCGAGGAGGGCCTGGAGGGCGAAGCCACGCTGGCGGTGCAGGTGAGCCAGCCACCCCTGCTGCGGCTGATCCCGGCCAGGGTGCTCGAGAGCACCGGCAAGACCCTGCTGGCCGGGATCCTCGGGGGCATCAAGCACAGGGTGGGGCAGCAGCTGGTGGACGACTTCCAGTGCTGGTGCGCAGAGCACGACCGCGGCGGCTCTAGGAGCGAGGCCCCCCTCTCGACAGGTTGCGCAGAAAGCTGAGGCGGTGCAGCGGCGTGGGGCCGAGGGAGCGCAAGGCCTCCCGGTGCTGCGAGGTGCCATAGCCGGCATGCCGTTCCAGCCCGTAGCCCGGGAAGCGCCCAGCCAGCCGGACGATCAGCTCGTCCCGCGCCACCTTCGCCAGCACGCTGGCGGCGGCGATGGCGGCACAGCGGCTATCGCCGCGCACCAGAGTGGTCTGCTCCCCGGACCAGCCGCGCAGGGGCAGCACGCCATCGACCAGAACGAGCCCCGGCAGCTGCGGCAGCTTCGCCAGAGCCCGGCGCATGGCCTGTTCGGTGGCGGCCCGGATGCCGAACCGATCGATTTCGCTGGCGGACGCCTGACCCAGGGCCCAGGCCACGGCCCGCTGCCGGATCAGCGGCACGAGGGCCGCCCGGCGACGCGCACTGAGCCGCTTGCTGTCGGTGAGGCCATCGTCCAGCAGGGCCTGAACCGCTGGGGCGGGGAGAACCACCGCGCCGGCCAGAACCGGACCGAACAGACAGCCCCGCCCGACTTCGTCGATCCCGGCGCAGTCGGCGGGATCCATCCCCTGCCAGGCATCGGGGTCCAACCGTGGGGTCAGACCACCGCCGAGGATCGCCGGCGGCGCCGGCGGGGTTCGGCGCTGTCATCCCCTGCCGGTTCCGCCACGGCTGCCTGTGCCACGGCTGCCTGTGCCACGGCTGCCTGTGCCACGGCCACAGGCTCCAGCACAGGCTCCTCGCGCGACCGGGTGGGCACGGAGACCGTCACGACAGTCTCGGGGCTGCTCTGGAGCGGCAGCGGGGTGATCTCCACGGAGGCGGGAGCGGCGGACGCAGCGGCGGCCGGGGTGGCTTCGCCGGAGGGGCTGGCCTGGGCAGCACCGCTGCGTCCGCCGCGGCCCCGTCGGCGGCGGGAACCACTGGCCACCAGCTGCTGGCGGGTCTGTTCCACCACCGCCTCGGCGTCATCGCCCGGGCGGACCACCCGGACCACCACGTTGTCGGCGGCGGGCGGCGGATCGAGCAGCAGGGCGGGGCTGAGGCCGAGCCATCCGTAGACCTCCTCCTGGGTGTCGTCCATGGGCACTGCCACCACTTCGGGCTCCGGGCGCCGGCTGGCGCCATCCCCGGCCGACGGCCTGGGGGCCTCGCTGGGAACGCTCTCCAGCAGGGGAGCCACAGGAACGAACACCGTGGTGGAATCGGCGGATTCGGTGGTCTGCAGACGGCCACCGCGACCGCCGCGGCGGCGGCGACCGGCCCCGTTGCTCTCCGCAGCGGCAGCCGGGGCCAGAGCCTCGGCCCGGGCGGCCGGGACGGTGCGCACCAGCCCGCCCGCACTGGCCAGGGGCTGGAGGGTGTCCTTGCCGGGGAGCACGGCCACATGGCCCAGCCCACCGCAACTGGGACAGGCCCTGCCGAACAGTTCGTAGATGTTCTGTCCCTGGCGCTTGCGGGTGAGCTCCACCAGGCCCAGCTCGGTCAGTTGAGCGATCTGGGGGCGGGCCGTATCGTCACGCACGGCCTGGGTGAAGTGCTCCAGCAGCTGGAGCTGGTCGCGGCGCGACTCCATGTCGATGAAGTCAACCACCACCACACCCCCGATGTTGCGCAGCTTCAGCTGTCGGGCAATTTCGACAGCGGCCTCACAGTTGGTCCACAGCACCGTCTCGCGGGCGTTGGCGGAGCGGGTGAAGGAGCCGGAGTTGACATCGATCACCGTGAGGGCCTCGGTGGGCTCGATGATCACGTAGCCCCCGGAGGGCAGATCCACCCGCGGCTTCAGGGCATCGTGGATGGCGGCGTTGACCCGGAACGCCTCGAGGATCTCGGTGGGCTCGGCATGGGCTTCGACGAGCACGTTGGTGTGGTCGTGGCCCAGGAAGGCATTGGCTCGGGCCACGCCCTCGGCGCTGTCGACGACCACCCGCACCAGATCAGGGCTGTAGAGATCCCGCAGCACGCGATGGATGAAGTCTTCATCGCGGTTCAGCAGCACCGGAGGGTTGGCCCCCTCGGCAGCGGTCTGGATCGCTTCCCACTGCCGCAGCAGCGACTCGAGATCGTCGATCAGCAGCTCCTCGCTGACACCCTCCGCCTCGGTGCGGATCAGCAGGCCGGCACCGGGAGGCTTGATCAGAACCCCCAGGGCGCGCAGCCGGTTGCGCTCGTTGTCGCCATTGACGCGTCTGGAGATGTTGACCCCCTGGCCGTGGGGCTGCAGCACCAGGAAACGGCCCGGCAGGGTGAGGTTGCCGGTGAGCCGGGGGCCCTTGCTGCCCGTGGGCTCCTTCATCACCTGAACGAGCACCTTCTGCTTCGGCTCGAGCAGCTCGGTGATGCCCGCGGCCCCCTTCTTCAGCCGGAGCGGACCCAGATCCGTGACGTGGATGAAACCGTTCTTCTCACTCTCTCCGATGTTGACGAACGCGGCATCGATGCCGGGCAGAACGTTCTCGACCGTGCCGAGGTAGACGTCACCGATCTGGTAGCGGCCCTGGGCCACGATCAACTCATCAACACGTTCGTCGTTGAGAACCGCGGCGATCCGCAGTTGCTCGGCAATGACGATCTGCTGGGGCATGGGGGAAGGGGTTAGGCCCGTACGGGGCCTGGCCGTGGGTTAAGCGAAGCGGCAGACCACAGGCCGGTCCGCGTTGCTGGGTGGCGAGGAGGGAACGGCGTCGGCGCGGGGATGACCCGGCGCCACAACGATGCTGCAAAGGCTGCTCAAAAATCACCGCGCATCGGGGCCGCGGAGCGCTTTCAGAACGGTTGGGACGTGAAAGCGGTGGGGCGAGAGTCCAAGAGTGGTCACTCAGGGCAGGGCCGCCAACGGAGGTGACGGACTGCTGCTGGTTGCGCTGAAAAAGCTTGTGGCGCTGCGGGAAGGCGGCGGGAAGCTTGCAGGCAGACAGCCTGATCGCCTTGGGAGGAAATTAGCACGCGCCTCCCTCAGCCCCTCGGGGAGGTGCCCGCCCCCTCGCCTGCGGCGGATTCCTCGCGCAGGATCAGGGCTGTGCGGCGAAGACGGCCGGGCTCCAGGGGCACGCCAAGCCGCTGCGAGAGCCAGTGGGCCAGCTGCTCAGGCCGCAGGCTGCGGCCCGCCGGATCCACCGCGGCCTCCAGTTCCAGCACCACCGGCCCGGCCGGGACGTCACCCGGCGGCAGGTCGGCGGACCAGCGCAGGGCCAGCAGGGCGCCGCGGCACTCGCGGCTGCGGGGCCGGCCCTTCTTGTCGGTGTCCTCCCAGGGGAGGGAGGTGGAGGCCAGCAGGGCGGCGATGGCCTCCCGCCAGCGGCCCGCCGTGGGAAGCGCGACGCCCGCAGGCGTCGCCAGGGCGATCGACCAGTGGGCCGCCTCCAGCTCCTGGGAGAGGCTGGGGCCGAAGGTCTCCACCTGGCCGGCCGACAGCAGCTGCAGCTCCGGCGGCAGGGTGGCCTGCCAACGGCTCCGCACCTCGGCGGGGGGGAGCGCCTCGGTGAGCTCCAGGTCGAGCCACTCGCCGCTCCCCTCCACGCCGAGGGGCAGGGGCAGAGCCAGCTGCAGCCGGGGCAGGGGATGGAAGCCCCCGGTGAAACTCACCGGCAGACCACTGCGGCGCAGGGTGCGCTCCAGCAGGCGCAGCGTGTCGAGGTGGCTGATCAGGGCCAGGGCACCGGTCTTGGCGAAGCCGAGGCGCAGGCGCTGCACCCGCTCGCTGGCCGGGGCCCCCTGGGGCTGCTGGGACGGAATCGGCGGCGCCGGAATCACCACGTTGTGGCCCAGCTCCGGGCCACAGACCCCGCAGCTGCTGCACCCCTCGAAGGAGCAGTCGGGCACCACGACCGCCGCCAGAGCCCGCTGCAGATCCTCCGCCAGCCAGCGCTTGTCGAGCCCGGAATCGATGTGGTCCCAGGGCAGGCTCTGGCGGCAGAAGGCCTCCAGGTCAGCGCCACTGAGCGCCTCGGCGGCACTCCAGGCCCCCATCTCCAGCGCCCGGTAGCGCCCCCCGAGGCCAGCGGCCGCGATCGCTCCGGTCCAGGCGGCATAGGTGCGCTCCGCCGACTCGAACCAGGCATCCAGCCCGGCCCCGGCCCGCCAGGCGGCCTCGATCACCGGGGCGAGGCGCCGGTCCCCCCGGCCGACGAAATCCTCCACCGCCGAGAGCCGCACGTCGGTGAAGTTGGTCTTGAGGCCCCGCAGCTGGCGCAGGGCCCCGCGCAGCAGCTGCTGGCGCCGCCGGAACTCCTCGGTGCTGACGCTGTGCCACTGGAACGGGGTGTGGGGCTTGGGCGTGAAGTTGCTGATCGTGAGGTTCAGCTCCAGCCGGCCCAGGTCGCGGCACTGCTGCTGCAGCTCGCGGCAGGTGTCGGCGATGCCCAGCACATCCGCATCGGTCTCGCCGGGCAGGCCGATCATGAAATAGAGCTTGATCCTGCGGTAGCCGGACGCCATCGCCGTGCGGATGCCCCGCAGCAGTTCGGCGTCGGTGAGTCCCTTGTTGACGATGTCGCGCAGCCGCTGGGTGCCGGCTTCCGGCGCGAAGGTGAGCCCGGCCCTGCGGGTGCCGCCGAGGATGTGGGCGATGTTGTCGTCAAAGCGATCCACCCGCTGGCTGGGCAGCGTGAGGCTCACGTTCCGTTCGGCCAGGCGGTTCCGCAGCTCCACGCCGACGGCGGGCAGGGCCAGGTAGTCGGAGCAGCTCAGGGACAGCAGCGAGAAATCGCTGTAGCCGGTGCGGCGCATCCCCTCCTCCACCGCCTCGATCACCGCCTCCGGTTCCACGTCCCGGGCCGGGCGGGTGAGCATGCCCGGCTGGCAGAAGCGGCAGCCCCGCGTGCAGCCGCGACGGATCTCCACCGTCAGACGGTCATGGACCGTCTCGATGTGGGGCACCAGACCCATGGCGTAGTGGGGCATGGGCGTGGCCGTGCGGCGCAGGATGCGACGGGGCAACCCGGGCTCCAGCGGCTCGATCGTCACCCCGTCGGCGCCGGGGCCGTAGAGGCCGGGCACGTAGACGCCGGGCACCTGGGCCAGATCGCGCAGGGTGTCGCGACGGCTCAGTCCGGCCCGCTTGGCCTCGGCCACCACCAGGCCGATTTCGGGCAGCAGCTCCTCGCCATCGCCGAGGGCGATGAAGTCGAAGAAGGGCGCGAAGGGCTCCGGGTTGCTCGTGGCGGTCGGCCCGCCGGCAAAGATCAGGGGCGGCGCCTGGGGGTGATCCAGCGGCAGATCGCCGCGGTCGGCGGCCCGGAGGGGCACCCGGGCCAGCTCCAGCATCTCCAGGATGTTGGTGCCGCCGAGCTCGTAGCTGAGGCTGAAGCCGAGGATGTCGAAGGCCGGCAGCGGCCGTCGGCTCTCCACCCCGAACAGGGCGAGCTGGCGCTGCCGCAACCGCGCCGCGAGATCGGCAGCCGGCAGGTAGGCCCGGTCGCAGAGCTGCCCCGGCAGGGCGTTGAGAATGGAATAGAGAATGATGTGGCCGAGGTTGCTGGCCCCCACCTCGTAGACCTCGGGGTAGGTCAGGGCCCAGCGCACGTCCGCCGCGTCCCACGGGCGCGGCTCAACCCCCAGCTCATGGCCGATGTAGCGGGCGGGTTTGCTGATCGTCCGGTCGATCAGATCGTCCAGATCGATCGGCTGGGCAGCCGCGGCCTCAGGGACGGGAGCAACGGTCAAGGTGGAGGCGGCAGGCCTGCCCTCGATCGTATGCAGCCTCCCGGCCGGGAGCGCAGCGGGCAGGGCTCAGGCGTCCTCCGCTCAGGCCGGCGGCCATAGCAAGATGCCGCCAGCAATTCGCGCAGCCACCTGTGGTGCAGGTCAACGGCAACTACCTCAAGCTCAAGGCGGGCTACCTGTTCCCCGAGATCGCCCGGCGGGTGAAGGCCTTCAGCGAGGCCAACCCCGAAGCCGCGATCATCCGCCTGGGCATCGGCGATGTGACCGAACCGCTGCCTGAGGCCTGCCGCACCGCCATGAAGGCCGCCATCGATGCGATGGGCACCCGCGAGGGCTTCCACGGCTACGGGCCGGAGCAGGGCTACCCGTGGCTGCGCGAGGCGATCGCCGCCCACGACTTCCAGGCCCGCGGCTGCGACATCTCCGCCGAGGAGATCTTCGTGTCGGACGGCAGCAAGTGCGACAGCAGCAACATTCTCGACATCCTGGGTGAGGGCAACCGCATCGCCGTGACCGATCCGGTGTACCCGGTGTACGTGGACAGCAACGTGATGGCCGGCCGCACCGGCGAGGCCGATGCATCGGGTCAGTACGGCGGCCTCACCTACCTGCCGATCAATGCGGAGAACGGCTTCACCGCCCAGATCCCCACCGAACCGGTGGATCTGATCTACCTCTGCTTCCCCAACAACCCCACCGGGGCGGTCGCCAGCCGGGCGCAGCTCGAGGCCTGGGTGGACTACGCCCGCGCCCACGACGCCCTGATCCTGTTCGATGCCGCCTACGAGGCCTTCATCCAGGACCCCTCCCTGCCCCACTCGATCTACGAGATCGAGGGGGCCCGCGAGTGCGCGATCGAATTCCGTTCGTTCTCGAAGAACGCCGGCTTCACCGGCACCCGCTGTGCCCTCACCGTGGTGCCCCGGGGCCTGAAGGGCACGGCGGCCAACGGCGAGAAGGTGGAACTCTGGGCCCTGTGGAACCGCCGCCAGAGCACCAAGTTCAACGGGGTGAGCTACATCGTGCAGCGCGGTGCCGAGGCGGTCTACTCCCCGGAAGGTCAGGCCCAGGTGAAGGCGCTGATCGGCTTCTACATGGAGAACGCCGCGATCATCCGGCGGGAGCTCTCGGC
>NZ_JBKKKY020000076.1:0-11700 GCF_046613545.2 Aphanothece microscopica RSMan92
GACGATATTTGGGGGGTAGCCCCCTGAGAAAATAGGTCGATGCCAGGTAAAACATTCGCCTCCACAACCGCCTTCTGGCCAAGCAGGACTGCTGGGCTGGGGCGGAGCCAAGGCCACCCCGCGGGGTGGCTTTGGTGTGGGGTGGCTTCGTTGTGGGGAAGAGGCATCGCAGCCCCCAGGCCGCCTTCATCCTGCTGGCGGGGAGGCAATCTCAAGCCCGCTGTAGTCGGCAATCCGCGCGAAGCTGCCGGGATCCCGGGCAGGATTGCCCTCCCGGTCACTGAACAGCACGTGCATGCCGGCGGCGGCGGCAGCCTGGCATTCCGCCAGAGCGTCGCTGATGAAGAGCACCTGGGGCGGGCTGGTTGCCATGGCGGCCGCAATCGTCCGGTAGCTCTGGGCAGCCTGCTTGGGTCCCGTTCGGGTATCGAACCAGAAGCGAAACAGGGCGCGCAGGTCACCCGCTTCGCTGTGCCCGTAGAGCAGTTGCTGCGCCTTCACGGAGCCGGATGAATAGACCGCCAGGACCAGACCCTGGTGGTGCCATCGCTCGAGGGCCGAAGGCACATCGGCAAACAGCGGGCTCCGCAGCTCACCGTTGGCATACCCCTGAGCCCAGATCAGACCCTGCAATTCCTTCAGAGCCGGCAGTTTGCGGTCTTGTCGGATCAACAGCTGCAGGTAGTCGCCGATCGCCGTCCCGCCCTTCTGCCGTAGCGCTGCCGCGGCGGCCTCGTCATCCTCCTCCCAGGCCTGGGCGGCCTGCTCCAGCAGTTGCAGGACCGCCGGATTGTTCTGCTCTGTCTCCAGGAAGCTCGCCATTCTCGCGGCGGCATAGGGAAACAACGTGTCGGCGACAAAGCTCACCGGGCAGGTCGTGCCCTCGATGTCCAGCAGCACGTGGCTCACGCCCGAGCGTCCGAGCGGCGTGGAGGACTCCCCCATCACAGGCTCATGGCCCGGCGTCCCACCAGAGCGTCCAGGAGAAGGCGCCGCCAGTGCTGCTCCAGCAGGAATTCGTGGATCTCGAGGTGCCGTCGCGCCTCGCCGAGGTCCTTTCCCCAGGCGTAAAGGCCATGGCCGGCAATCAGCAAGCCGTGCGGGGCAGCCCGCAGGTGGGGCCTGGCCCGGGCGCTCAGATCGGCGAGATTCTGGTCGTTGGCCAGGATCGGCACAGCCACCGTGGTGGCATGGGTGCTGATTCCTGCCAGGCCCTTGAGCATCTCGAGATCTTCGAGAACGAGGTGGCTCAGTCCCCCCTCGGACGGTCCGTAGTGCTGCGAGAGCAGGGTGCCGGCCTGGGAATGGGTGTGGAGCACGGCCCCGGCCCCGGTGACCTCCACGATCGCCAGATGCAGAAGCGTTTCAGCGCTGGCTCGCCCGTCTCCTGCCACCACGCTGCCGTCGGCATCCACCTCGATCAGCTCGTGCGGAGCGACCCCGCCTTTGTCCACGCCACTGGGGGCCATCAGCAGCGTGAGCGGGGCGGCCTCGAGCACACAACTGAAGTTCCCGCCGGTGCCCTCGCACCAGCCGCGCCGATGGATCGCGGCCATCGCGGCGCTCAATGCTGTCGCCTGGCCGCTCCTGGAGGGTGACGCCAGCTGCTGCTCCATGGGAGTTCCCACCTCGGCCCTCTGCATTCTCACCGCTGGCAGGTGGGGCACCAGTGGGTGCTGCGTCCGGCGAGCCTGTCCCGCCGGATGGGTGTGCCGCAGGTCCGGCAGGGCTGCCCACCCCGGCGGTAGACGGAGGCCACCCCGCCGTAGTTGCCATTGGTGCCGGTGAGATCGCGGAAGTCGCTGAAGGTCGTGCCGCCCGCGCCGATGCTGATCTCCAGAACCGTGACTAGGGCGTTGCGCAGTTCCGTGAGCCGGCCGTTTGCCAGCCGGCCGCTGGGGGTGTGGGGGCGGATGCCGGCCGCGAACAGGGCTTCATCGGCATAGATGTTCCCCACCCCCGCCACCAGCGACTGATCCAGCAGGGCGTTCTTGATCGGCCGGCTGGACCCCCGCAGCCGCTCCCGCAGGTAGGGGGCGGCGAAGACGGGGTCGAAGGGTTCCGGTCCCAGGCGGGCCAGGCCCGTGATCACGGCCTCCAGGGCCTGACCCTGCGGGACGAACCACATCTGACCAAAGCTGCGGGTATCCACGAACCGCAGCTCCTGGCCCAGGGTGTTCCAGATCTGCACGCGGGTGTGGGTGCAGGCCGGCCGGGGGGCCTCCAGCCAGAGAAATTGCCCGGTCATGCGCAGATGCACTCCCCAGTGGCCCCCGTGCCCCCGATCGGCGGCCAGCTGGCCGATCAGGTACTTGCCCCGGCGGCTCCAGCCCTGCACCGTGCAGCCCTCCAGCGCGGCACAGAAGGCCTGCGGGTCGCCAGGGCTGGCCACGGCCCGGGGGCGGTGCACGACCACCCGCTGAATCCGGAAACCCGGGGTGCGCTGTTCCAGCCCCCGCCGCACCGTTTCCACCTCGGGCAGTTCCGGCACGATGTCGGGTCAGTCGCGAGAGCCACAGCGTCTCACACAGGAGCCTTCAGGCCGCCTGGTGGCGCGGCAGAGCTCGATCGGGTGACTCCCGTGAATCGGCTTGGGGCCGGCTGATGAGCCTGCCGACAAGAAAACCCCGACCTGCTGCCAGGCCGGGGATCCAGAGAACCGCACAGGGTTCCAGGGAAGGAGGGATCGCCCCGGGCTCAGGCCTTCTCGAGCTCAGCCTCGGCGAAGTTGTTGGTGTTGATGCCGCCCTCGGAGCCGCTGTAGCCGTTGTAGTTCACCTTGTCGAAGCGAACCACCACCGGGTAGCGGATGCCGGATGTGTCGACGGAGGCGACGGTGCCGACTTCGTTGAACCAGTAGGACTCGGGACGCTTGATGCGCACCTTGTCGCCGCGGGAAATGGCCATCGCTGCGCTGTGGATCGGAGGCTGCCGTAGGGAAGATACCCGGCCAGTCCGGTGGGCTCAGCGCGGGCGTCACGATTCGTCGCCCTTCCCCGGGTGGGGGTGCGTGGGAGCATCGGCGCTGCTGCATTCGGCGTCACCCCATGGGTCCTTCGGAGCTCTCCGCACCGCCTGATCTGAACCTGCAGCTCCCAGATCCGGAGAGCGACACCATCAGCACGATGGAATTCCTGGCCCGGCTGGAGGAGGCCTGGGCCGTGTGTGATCGCTTCGACCTCCAGACCGAGATCTGGCGCGGCCGCATCCTGGGCGCCGTCCGGGATCGCGAGAAGCGGGGGGGAGAGGGGCGCGGCACGGGCTTTCTGCAGTGGCTGCGGGAGCGGGACATCAGCAAGACGCGCGCCTACGCGCTGATCCAGCTGGCCGAGTCAGCCGATGATCTGGTGGGGGGCGGGCTTCTGGAGGAGGCCAGCGTCAACAACTTCTCGAAGCGGGCCTTTCTGGAGACGGCCCAGGCGGATCCCGAGGTGCAGCAGATGATCTCGGAGGCGGCCAACGAGGGCCAGCAGATCACGCGCAAGCAGGTCCGCCGGCTCAGTGATGAGTTCACCGCGGCCACCAGCCCCCTGCTGCCGGAGGAAATCCGCCAGCGCACGGCCGAGAACCTCCTGCCTCCACGGGCGGTGGCGCCCCTGGTGAAGGAGCTGGCAAAACTGCCGGAGGAGCAGCAGGAGGACCTGCGCCGGGTGTTGCGCGAGGAGCCGGAGCTCGAGCGGGTCCGGGACGTGACCAGCACGGCCCGCTGGCTGAGCAAGGCGGCCGAGGCCGCTCTGGCGGTGCGGGCCTTCCAGCAGGGAGAACTCGACTTCGAGAAGGCACTGCAGGAGGCCCAGCGGCTCGATGCGCTGGGCCTCCTGGCCGATGCCGTCGGGCAGGCCCAGGCGCTGGAGGCGGCCGTGCTCAAGCTGCACACGAGCTGGCGGCGGCTGGGGGGGCTGCAGGAGCGGCTCTGGGTGGAGAGCGGCAGCAGCACGCCCCATCTGCGGGAACTGCTCACCGCCCTGCAGTCCCTCAGCGGCAGTGTGCTGCGGGTGTCCCTGGGCGAACTGGCGGGCGGCAAGCGGGTGCGGCTGCAGCTGGTGGAGGAGAGCCCGGAGCAGCTGGCGGCACCACCGCTGCCCTGACGCCACCCCCAGATCTGGGGGTGGCTATGCTTCCTGGCTACCAGGGGTGGTGACTTTGGCGGCTTCGGGGCCCGGCATCTCGCCCAGTGATCCGTCCACTGATCCGCCCACCCCAGTCCCCCCGCTGGCCCAGGCGTCCCCCGATGCCCTGGAGGCTGCGCTTCAGGTGCATTTCGGCTGGGAGCGGTTCAGGCCGGGCCAGCGCCCGGTGGTGGAGGCCCTGCTGGCGGGGCAGGACTGCCTCGCCGTGCTCCCCACCGGTGGCGGAAAGTCGCTGTGCTTCCAGCTGCCTGCCCTGGTGCGCGCCGGGCTGGTGCTGGTGGTCTCCCCGCTGGTGGCCCTGATGCAGGACCAGGTGAGCCAGCTGCAGCGTCGCGGCATCCCGGCCGCCTGCCTGCATCGGGGGCTGCAGCTCCACGAGCGCCGGGCGCTGCTGCAGGCCCTGCGGCAGAACCGGCTGAGGTTGCTGTACCTCGCGCCGGAGCGGCTGCAGGCCGAGGCCACCCGCCAGTTGATCGACGAGGTGCTCGACGCCGGGCGATTGGTGGCCCTGGCGGTGGATGAGGCGCACTGCATCAGTGCCTGGGGCCATGACTTCCGGCCGGATTACCGGCGGCTGGGGCAGCTGCGCGCGCTGTGCCCGGGGGTCCCCCTGGTGGCCCTGAGTGCCACGGCCGCCCCCCAGGTGCGGGCGGACATCATCCGGCTGCTGCAGTTGCGGCGGCCCCTGGTGCAGGTGCGCTCGGCCCGCCGCACCAACCTCACCTATGCCATGCGCCGTCGCCTCCAGGACCCCCTGCCTGAGGTTCTGGAGGCTGTGGGACAGGCCCGTGGTGCCGTGCTGATCTACGCCCGCACCCGGCGTTCCGTGGAGCAATGGGCCGCGCGGCTGGCGGCGGGCGGCCTCGAAGCCATCGCCTATCACGCCGGCCTGGATCCCGAGAGCCGCCAACTGGCCCTGGAGCATTTCCAGCAGCATCCCCGTCCGGTGCTGGTGGCCACCGTGGCCTTCGGCATGGGGGTGGATCGCCCGGATGTGGGCCTGGTCCTGCACCTGGACCTCCCCGCCAGTGCCGAGGGCTACCTGCAGGAGTCCGGCCGTGCCGGACGGGATGGCCAGCCGGCCTGCTGTCTGGTGCTGTTTGACCCGGCCGATCGCACCAGCCTGGGCTGGGCGATCCGGGCGGCCGGTGGAAGCACGAACCCGCTGGGGGCGGAGCGCCAGCGGCTCGAACTCGCCCAGCGCCAGCTGCGGCGGATGGAGGCGGTGGCGGAGGGGGAGGGCTGCCGCGAGCAGGCCCTGCTGCTGGCGGTGGGCGAGCTGGTGCCCCCCTGCGGCCGTTGCGACCGCTGCCAGCAGCTCGACCCTGCCCGGGACTGGTCAGCGCAGGCGGCACTGCTGCTGGAAGCGCTCGAGGAGCGCAGCGGCAGGGATCTGCGCAGCCTGGCCGCCGACCTGGCCGCTGGCGCCGCCGGCAGCGAAGAGGACCGCTGGGCCTGGCTGGCACGGCGGCTGGTGCAGGAGGAGCTGGTCAGTGAGAGTGATGACGGCGCCCAGCGCCTCTACCTGCGCTCGAGGGGACGGCACTACCTGCGGCAGCCCTGGCCCCTGCGCTGGGCGGCCTGAGCGGGGGGCAGGGTGAGCCGGTGGGCTCACACCCGATGAGGGATTCAGCTGCCCTTGGCCTTGCAGAGATCCGTCACCAGCTTCTGCTCGAAGTCGGTCTGGGGCGTGTCCCAGGTCTTCCACTGACCGGACTGGGTCGTGGCGTTGACCTTGCGGGCACCGCAGTTGATGGCCAGATAGAGGGGCTGTCCATCACTGTTGAGGGTCGGCGCCACGTAGCTGCCGCCCATCGACTGCCAGTTCGCCCAGTCGACCTGCAGCGGGCCGTAGCTGCGCCAGTCGTGGTCGCCGGTCTGGCTGGTCGCGGCGGGCTTGGTGACCGCGGTGGCGGTCTGCGCCGTTGGAGTGACGCTGCGGCTGGCCGGGACGGTACGGCTTGCCGTGACGGTGCGGCTGGGCGAGACAGTGCGGCTGGGCGAGACAGTGCGGCTGGCCGTGACGGTGCGGCTGGCAGGAAGGGTGGCGGTGCTGACCCGGCTGCTGGTGGGCGCCTGGCGGGGGGCTGCTGGTTGGGCTGCTGGTTGGGCGGTCGAGCGGGTGGCTGCCCTGGAGGTGGCTGCCCGCGAAGGGGCCGCCGCGGTGGTGGCTGCGGTTCTGGTGGTCGCGGCGGCGCTGGCCGCCGGTTGGGCGGGCTTGGCGGGTTCAGGTTCGGAGCGGGAGGGGCTCGGTTGGGCCGCCATCTGCACCGCGGGGGTCGATGGGGTGGGGCGCGGTGTCGGCTGGGCTGCGGGCCTGGCGACCGGTTGCGGATCGGCCTGGGGCTTTGGTTGGGGCTCCGGTCTGGCCGTGGTTGGCTGCGCCACGGGTTGGCTGGCCGGCTCGGGGGCGCTGGCCTTGGGCTCGGGCGTGGGCTTGGGTGTGGCCGCTGGCTTGGGCTGGGCCGCCGGCTTGGGCTGAGCCTTCGCCTTGGGCTGAGCTGTCGCCTTCGGGGCCGGCGGGGCCTTGAGCTTCAGCCGCATCCCCGAGAAGACCAGGTCGGGATCCTCCAGCTGGTTGATGGCGACCAGACGGTCCACCGAGGTGCCGTAGCGATCGGCGATGTCGGAGAGGCTCTCCCCGGGGCTGACCAGGTGTTCCCGGGCCTGGGGGGTGGGCCCGCTTTTCGCCGCACCGGGTCGAGCCGGAATCCTCAGCCGCGACCCGGACACCACCAGGTCCGGGTTGGCGATGCCGTTGATCTGGATCAGCCGCTCGGTGGTCGTGCCGAAGCGATCGGCGATCTCGGAGAGGGTTTCGCCGCTCTGGACCGTGTAGGGGGCGGTGGGAGTCGCCCGGGCGGAACGGCTGGCCCCCCCCTGGCCCGAACCTGGAATCACCAGACGCTGCCCGACGACCACCAGGTCGGGGTTGCTGAGGCCATTGGCCTGCATCAACCGTGTCAGACCAACGCCGTGGCGGGCGGCGATGTCGGAGAGGGTCTCGCCGGGCTGCACCGTCACCTGGCCCGCTCCGCCCCGGCGCGGGCTGCCCCCGGCGCCGGGGATCACCAGGCGCTGCCCGACGACGACCAGGTCGGGGTTGCTGATCCCGTTGGCCTGCATCAGCCGGTTCAGGCCGACCCCATGGCGATCGGCGATCTCCGAGAGGGTTTCGCCCGGACGCACAACCACCTGGGCGCGACTGGGTGCCGGCAGGACTGCCGGCAGCGGCAGCACCACCGCTAGGGCCAGGGCAGCAAGGGTGCGGCGCATCGACACTACGGATAGCTGCCGGAACGTTAAGAGCAGGGCCAGCACCGATCCACCCCCAGGGGATCACGAGTGCTGATCGCTGCTCCAGCTCCGCCCCCAGCCTCGTTTTCAGCCTCGCCCTCAGCCCAGCAGCCGCCTGATCAGGGGGAGCTTGCCGGCGTACGGCGGGTAGCGCACCGGCAGGTCGAGCCAGAAGGGCCGCTGCAACACGCTGCGGTGGTGGGAGAACGTCGTGAACCCGGCCCGGCCGTGGTAGCTGCCCAGGCCACTCTCCCCCACCCCTCCGAAGGGAAGGCCACCCACGCCCGCCTGCAGCACCACGTCGTTGATGCCCACCGCACCGGAGCTGGTGCAGCCGAGAACCCGCTGCCGCGCCTCCGGGCTGCGGCTGAACAGGTAGAGGGCCAGGGGCTTGGGCCGGCTTCGCACCTGGGTCAGGGCCCCCTCCAGCGTGGCGACGCTGAGCACCGGCAACAGCGGTCCGAACAGCTCCTCCTGCATCAGGGGATCCTCGGGATCGTCCACGGCCACCAGGGTGGGCGCCATCTTGAGGCGCTCCGGGTCGCTCTGGCCGCCGTGGAGCACCTGCCCACGGGCCTGGGCTCCGGCGAGCAGTCCCTGCAGCCGCAGGAACTGGCCGTGGTTCACGATCGTGCCCAGATCGGCCGACGCGAGGGGATCCGGGCCGTAGAAGCGCTCCAGCTCGGCGGCCATGGCCGCCACCAGGGCATCGCGGACCGGGGCTTCCACCAGCACATGGTCCGGTGCGATGCAGGTCTGGCCGCTGTTGAGGCCCTTCCCCCAGGCCAGGCGCCTGGCCGTGACCTCCAGATCCGCATCGGCCAGCACGATCGCCGGACTCTTCCCCCCGAGCTCGAGGGTGACCGGGGTGAGATGGCGGGCGGCCGCGGCCATCACCAGCCGTCCCACCCGAGGCCCGCCGGTGAAGAAGATGTGGTCGAAGCGCTGCTCCAGCAGCCGGGCCGCCACGCTGGCGTCGCCCGTCACCACCTGCACCACCTCCGGCGGGAACGCCGCAGCCACGGCCGTGGCCAGGGCGGCCGCGGTGGCGGGGGCCTGTTCGGACGGCTTGAGCACGACGGCATTCCCCGCGGCCAGGGCGCTCACCAGGGGGCGCAGGCACAGCTGGACCGGATAGTTCCAGGGGCTGATGATCAGCACACAGCCGAGGGGCTCGGCCAGCACGAAGGCCCGGCCCGGCCGCAGGGGCAGCTCGAGCGGTACGGGGGCCGGCGCCATCCAGCGTTTCAGGTTCCGTCGGGTGAAGCGCAGTTCCTGGCGGACCGAGATCAGTTCGAACTGGGCCTCGACGGGCGGTTTGCCAAGATCCGAGACCAGGGCGGCGAGCAGGGACTGCTCATGGCGTGTCAGCAGCTCCTCCAGGCGTTGCAGCTGGAGCTGTCGCCAGCCCAGGGCACGGGTCTGGCCCTGGCTGACGGCTTCCCGCATGGAGCTGATCGGCAGCGGTGGCGGGCTGTCGAGCGGGCGAGAGGTCGGGCTGGGTGGATCCACGGACATCGGCTGAGGTCAGGCGGGGCAGACGAGATCAGGCTGGGGGGCGTTGGGCGATCACCGCGAAGAAGGGATCCCCATGGCCGCCGATCCAGCCCAGGGGCCCTTCGGCGCGGGTGGGCTCGGCCAGGATCTGGGGCGGCCCCCAGCCCTGGGCGATCAGCACCCGGGCGACGTAGGCCAGGTGGTCACGGTCGTCGCCCTCCATCCAGATCCGGGGCGCCTTCTGCGCGAACATCCGGTTCGAGAACGCCACGATCAGCTGCCCGCCCGGGCGCACCACCCGCAGCAGGTCGGCCGCCACAGCTTCCGGCTGCTGCAGGTACTGCCAGCCGGCCACGATCAGGGCCGCGTCCACGCTGGCGGTGGGCAGGGGCAGCGACGGGTCCCGGTTCAGGTCCTGGACCCAGTGGCGATCCAGGCGCGGGTTCGCCTCGAGTTCCCGGGCGTTGAGGCCATGGCCGATCACCGCCTGGTAGCGGACGTCCTCGGGCAGGTGGCTCACCCAGCTGCTCATCAGGTCGAGCAGTGTGGCCTCCGAGGGGATGCGCTCCCGGTAGAGCTGGGTGAGCCTGGAGCGAAACGCCCCATCCAGATGGTGCACGAAGCGGGGCTCGGCGTAGAAGAGGGCGTCATCACCGCCATCGAGCTTGCAGCGCTCGGCTGGCTGCAGCACGGGTACCACCGCAGGGGGCTCGGGGGAGCGGGCGGGCTGGTCCTCCTGGAGCTGGATGGTCATGGTTCTGCCGGGGCGGACGGACGCGCTCCGCCCCAGAATGGCCCGTGGAGCCGGCCGCCCGCGGGCCATGGCCCCTCCCCGCTGCGGGTGGCAGGCGTGCTGCTGGCGGCGCGGTCGCCCGGGGTGCCGCCGGGGGACTGAAGAGCCCTTGACGAGACTTGAACTCGTGACCTCTCCCTTACCAAGGGAGTGCTCTACCGCTGAGCTACAAGGGCATGTGGAGGATGGGCCGGGTTGGATTTGAACCAACGTAGGCAGAGCCAGCGGATTTACAGTCCGCCCCCATTAACCACTCGGGCACCGACCCGAACCACACCGCAAGAACTTACCAGCCGACCCCACCGGTTCTCCCCCTCTCCATGCAGCTGCTCGCCCTTCACGGCCCCAATCTCAACCTGCTGGGGACCCGTGAGCCCGGGCTCTACGGCAGTGTCACCCTCGAGCAGATCAATGCCGATCTGCAGCAGCGGGCGGCCGCGCTCGGGGCCGGCATCGACTGCTTCCAGAGCAACCACGAGGGTGCCCTGGTGGACCGGATCCACCAGGGCCATGGCCGGGTGAACGGCATCCTGATCAACGCGGCCGCGTACACCCACACCTCCGTGGCGCTCCGGGATGCGCTGCTGGCCGTGGCCATTCCCTACGTGGAGCTGCACCTGAGCAACACCCATGCCCGGGAAGCCTTCCGTCACCACTCCTACCTGGCCGACAGGGCGGTGGGGGTGATCTGCGGCTTCGGGGCCGGCAGCTACCGGCTTGCACTGGAGGGTCTGGTGGCCCATCTGAGGGCCAGCCGGCCATGAGGTCCGCCCCGGAGATCCTCCCCGCCGGGGAGCCGCCCGCGCCTGCCGCCGCCCGCATCCGCTGGCTGGCGGCCCCCACCTCCTCCGCCTGGCTGGAGCAGGCGATCGCCCACCCCGACCTGGTGCTGCTCGACCACGCCCACTGCGAGCGCAAGGCGGCCGGCGTGGCCCTCCAGCTCCTGTTCCGCTACCCCAGCGATGCCCCCCTCGCCGAGGCGCTCAGCCCCCTGGCCCGCGAGGAGCTGGAGCACTTCGAAGTGGTGATGGCCCTGCTCCAGCGCCGGCAGGTGGCCCTGCGGCCCCTGCCGGCGCCGCCCTACGGCGCCGGGCTGGCCCGGGCGGTGCGGCGTGAGGAGCCCCAGCGCCTGCTCGATTCCCTGCTGGTGGCTGGGTTGATCGAGGCCCGCAGCCATGAGCGCATGGCCCTGCTGGCCCAGCACAGCCCGGATGCGGAGCTGCGGGCGCTCTACGGCCGGCTGCTGGCCAGCGAGGCCCGCCACTTCGGCCTCTACTGGGTGTTGTGCGAGCAGCGCTGGCCGCGCCGGGAGGTGATCGCACGGCTGGAGGAGCTGGCGGCCCTGGAAGCCTCCTTGCTGGCCGAACTCCATCCGCAGCCCCGGATGCACAGCTGAGGCCTCTGCGGAAACCTCAGCAGAGGTGCTCGCTGGAGCTGTTCAGGTCGGTGTCGGCAGCAGCGCGTCGAGCAGGGGGTACTGGGCGGCGATGGCATCCCCGGTGAACGTGGCCACCCAGCCGTCGGGGTTGTCGAAGAAGCGCAGGGCGCAGAAGCGCGGCTCGGGACCCATGTCGAACCAGTGGGGGGTGCCGGCGGGCACCGCGATCCAGTCGCCGGCCTCGCACACCACCTGGAGCACCTCCTGGCCGAGGTGCAGACAGAACAGCCCGCAGCCCTCCACGAAGAAGCGCACCTCGTCCTCGCTGTGGGTGTGCTCGGCCAGGAATTTCTGGCGCAGGGCCTGCCGCTCCGGATGGTCGGGGGTGAGGCGGATCGCATCCACGGTGGGGTAGGAGCCGCCGGCCTGCACCTGCGCCACCTCGGGGGCGTAGGCCGCCAGGATCCGGGCCTGGTCCGCAGCGGCGGGCAGGCTCGCCCTGGCCGGCCAGCGCTCGAAGCGGATGCCCCGCCGGCCCAGCTCCGCACCGATCGTGGGCCCGTCGTGGCTGCGCAGGACAGGCTGGGGTTCAGCCGCCGGGGTGG
>NZ_JBKKKY020000077.1:0-11180 GCF_046613545.2 Aphanothece microscopica RSMan92
CTTCCTGGTGCTGGCCTCTCCAGGGGCGGTCAAGCTGGCCGGTGTGCCGCCCAGCTGGGCCGTGCTCTGGCTGCTGCCCTGGGCCCTGGTGGATGGTCCCCTGTCCGGGGCGTTCGCCGGGCTGGGCCTGGGGTTGATGCTGGATGCGCTCGTGCTCGGCGAGGTCACCCAGATCCCCGCCCTGATCCTGCTGGGCTGGTGGTGGGGACGGCTCGGCCGCAAGGGCCCCCCGATCGAGCGCAGCTTCAGCCTCGGTCTGCTGGCCCTGCTGGGCACGGCCCTGGTGGGGGCCACGGTGCTGCTGCAACAGCTCTGGCGCGGCCAGCTCGGTGAGGGGGCGCTTCACACCCTGTGCGCCCAGACTCTCCTCACCGCTCTGCTGGCGCCGATGCTGTGTTCCCTGCAGCTGCTGCTCTGGCGTCAGCAGGCACCGGGCTTGCGCAGTTGACTGACGCTGCGCCATGACGTGATGGGGAGGAAGCCGATGGGCGTCACGCGCCGACAACTGCTGTGGCTGCTGCTGGCCGGCGGCGGCTCCGCTGCCCTGGGGGCCTGCGGTGGCGGACGCCGCGGCGCCGATGGGCGGCGGGAGCTGAACGTCTGGACCCTCGATCTGGCCCCGAAGTTCAACGACTACATCGGCGGTGTGATCGACGCCTGGGAGCGCCAGCATCCCCAGGTGCGGGTGCGCTGGACCGATGTGCCCTGGGCCTCGGTGGAGCGCAAGCTGCTGGCGGCGGTGTTTGCCCGCACCGCCCCGGATCTCGTCAACCTCAACCCCCCCTTTGCCGCCAACCTGGCCAGCAAGGGAGGGCTGCTCGACCTGACCCCGGAGCTGCCGGAGGGAGCCGCCCAGCGCTACCTGCCGGGCATCTGGGCGGCAGGCCGCCAGGGCACCGACCAGTTCGCCATCCCCTGGTACCTCACCGCCAGGATCACCATGGCCAACCGCCAGCTGCTGCAGCGCGCCGGCTACGCCGCTCCGCCGTCGCGCTGGGAGGAGGTGCCGGCCTATGCCGAGGCGGTCCGTCGCCGCACCGGTCGCTACGCGCTGTTCATGACGGTGGTGCCCGACGACTCGGCCGAACTGCTGGAGTCGTTCGTGCAGATGGGGGTGCGGCTCCTGGACGACCGCCAGCGGGCCGCCTTCGACAGCCCTGCGGGTCGCCGGGCCTTCGCGTTCTGGACCGATCTCTACCGCCGCGGTCTGCTGCCCCGGGAGGTGGTGAGCCAGGGCTACCGGCGGGCGATCGAGCTGTACCAGTCCGGTGATCTGGCCCAGGTCGCCACCGGGCCGGATTTCCTGCGCAACCTGCAGACCAATGCCCCCGGCGTGGCCTCCCGGACCGCGCCCTACCCCCCGCTGACCGGTGCTGACGGAGCCGCCAACGTGGCGGTGATGAACCTGGTGGTGCCGAGGCAGAGCGCCATGGCCGCCGAGGCCGTGAGCTTCGGCCTGTTCCTCACCGATGCGGCCAACCAGTACCGTTTCGCCGACCAGGCCCGGGTGCTGCCCTCGTCCCGGGAAGCCCTGCAGCGCCTGCAGACCAGCCTGCGCCGGGGGGGCGAGCGCAGCCCCGCTGAGCAGCTGGTGGAGGACGCCCGCCTGCTGTCGGCCACCACCCTGGAGCGGGCACAGGTGCTGGTGCCGGCCATCCCGGGCATCAAGCGGCTCCAGGCGATTCTGTACACCCAGCTCCAGCGGGCCATGCTCGCTCAGGTCGACAGCGATGCGGCCCTGACCCAGGCCCGCCGCGAGTGGGACCGCTACGCCGCCGCCCGCTGGCCCTGAGCGACCCCGACCGGGGCGCCGTTAGCAGGGTCGCGCCGATCCCGCTGTTTCTTCAGAAATGCTTAAATCCGGCCAGATCGGCCCGCCAGGCGTCGATCCGGGGGATGACCCCAGGCCGGGCCGAGGGGTAAGGTTGCGTTTCTTCATCCCTGCGGCGCCTCGCCCATGCCCTCTGCGGACATGCCGACCACGCCCGCGGAGCCCAAGGCCACCCTGCTCGTCGTTGACGACGAGTCCGCCGTCAGACGGGTGCTGCTGATGCGGCTCCAGCTGGCCGGCTATCGGGTCATCTGCGCGGAGGACGGCGAGGAGGCGCTCAGCCTCTTCCACCAGGAACAGCCCGACCTGGTGGTGCTGGATGTGATGCTGCCCAAGCTTGATGGCTTCGCGGTCTGCCGCAGGCTGCGGGCCGAATCCTGCGTGCCGATCATCTTCCTCTCGGCCCTCGACGCCATCGCCGAGCGTGTGTCCGGCCTGGACCTCGGTGCCGACGACTACCTGCCCAAGCCCTTCAGCCCCAAGGAGCTGGAGGCCCGCATCGCCACGATCCTGCGCCGCGTCGGTCGCGGCTCGGCGGCCACGGAGCCCCGGGAACAGTCCAGTGGCAGCGGTGTGCTGCGGGTGGGTGATCTGGTGGTGGACACCAACCGCCGTCAGGTGACCCGCGAAGGCGAGCGCATCGCCCTGACCTACACCGAATTCAGCCTGCTCGAACTGCTCTTCCGCGAGCCCGGCCGGGTGGTGCCCCGCGCCGAGATTCTCGAGCAGCTGTGGGGGTACCCGCCCCGGCGGGCCGCCGATCTGCGGGTCGTCGATGTGTACGTCGCCCGGCTGCGCGGCAAGCTCGAGCCCGACCCCCGCAACCCCGAGCTGATCCTCACCGTGCGGGGCACCGGCTATGCCTCCCAGCGGATGGGAGACGGAGGGATGACCGCCGCCGGCTGACCCCGCTCCTGCAGGATGGCCCGCAGCTGAGATCCCCTCCCCCGTGTCGGAGCTGCGCGAGACCCGCCTGGAGAAAGCCCGGACCCTCGCCAGCCTGGGCCAGGGTCCCTATGCGCTGCGCTTCGAGCCGACCCATCGCACCGCCGACCTCCAGGTCGACCATGCCGACCTGGCCAATGGCCAGGAACGGGACGTGGCCGTGGCCGTCGCCGGCCGGGTGATGACCCGGCGGGTGATGGGCAAGCTCGCCTTCTTCACCCTGGCCGATGAAAGCGGTCCGATCCAGCTGTTCATCGAAAAGGCCACCCTCGCCTCGGCCATGCCGGAAGACCCCGAGGCCTTCGCCCACATCACCTCCCTGGTGGACGCGGGCGATCTGATCGGTGTGCACGGCAGTCTTCGCCGCACCGACCGGGGTGAACTCTCGGTGAAGGTGAAGGGCTGGACGATGCTGAGCAAGAGCCTGCAGCCCCTGCCGGACAAGTGGCACGGCCTGGCCGACGTGGAGAAGCGCTACCGCCAGCGCTACCTCGATCTGATCGTCTCGCCCCACACCCGTGAGACCTTCCGGCGCCGTGCCCTGGCGGTGAGTGCCATGCGCCGCTGGCTGGATGAGCGGGGATTCCTCGAGATCGAGACGCCGGTGCTGCAGAGCCAGCCGGGCGGTGCCGATGCCCGGCCCTTCGAGACCCACCACAACGCTCTGGATCTGCCCCTCACCCTGCGCATCGCCACCGAGCTCCATCTCAAGCGCCTGGTGGTGGGTGGGTTCGAGCGGGTGTACGAGCTGGGGCGCATCTTCCGCAACGAGGGGGTGAGCACGCGCCACAACCCCGAGTTCACCTCGGTGGAGGTCTACCAGGCCTATGCCGACTACACCGACATGATGGACCTCACCGAGCAGCTGATCGCCCACGTCTGTCAGCAGGTCTGCGGTGCCACCCGGATCACCTACCAGGGCACCGAGATCGACCTGACGCCGCCCTGGCGGCGGGCCACCATGCACCAACTGGTGCAGGACGCGAGCGGGCTCGACTTCACCGGCTTCGCGAGCCGGGAAGACGCCGCCGCCGCCATGGAGGCCCGCGGCCTCGCCGTGCCTGAACTGGCCGATTCGGTGGGGCGGCTGCTGGTGGAGGCCTTCGAGCAGTGCGTCGAGGGCCAGCTGATCCAGCCCACCTTCGTGATCGACTATCCGGTGGAGAACTCCCCCCTGGCCCGGGCCCATCGCAGCAAGCCCGGCATGGTGGAGCGCTTCGAGCTGTTCATCGTCGGTCGCGAGACCGCCAATGCCTTCAGTGAACTGATCGACCCGGTCGACCAGCGGCAGCGTCTCGAGGCCCAGCAGGCGCGCAAGGCTGCCGGGGATCTCGAGGCCCAGGCGGTCGATGAGGACTTTCTCCATGCGCTGGAGGTGGGGATGCCTCCGACGGGGGGTCTGGGGATCGGCATCGATCGGCTGGTGATGCTGCTCACCGACAGCGCCTCGATCCGCGACGTGATCGCCTTCCCCCTGCTGCGGCCTGACCAGAAGGCCGAGGTCCCGGCCTGCTGAGCTGTCGCCCCCCAGGCCGCGACCGGCCGGCAGGGCCGGCCCCGAGGGGCACAATGAGATAATGGGTTCGGTAGGCAATCTCCCCCACCGGGGGCAGCGATTCCATGAGTGGCGAGCGCGTCGGTTTCCGCTTCCAGCACGCAGATGCGGTTGTGAAGCGCAACCCCCAGGGGCGCTCCAGGCGCGGCTGGGTGATGGAGCCGGTGGAGCAGACCACCAGCCGGGGCACCAAGATGCCGGCCTACCGCATCCGCTGGCGCGACAGTGAACGCCCCGAGATCGTCCTGCAGCACATGCTGATCGCCGACCCGGATCCCACGCCTCCCCCCGAGGGCGTGAGCCTGGTGCCGCCGGCACCGAAGAAATGACGGCTGCGGAAGAGCTGAGGGCGGTCCGCTGCCACCCGGCTGCCACCCCGGCTGATCGGTCCGCCACTTACCCCTCCACCTGCACCACCGACCGGGCTCAGCTCCATCCGCGCCATCGGTAGACCAGCAGCCCCAGGTGCTCCTTGAGCATCACCGTGCTCAGGTGGAGCGCCTCCGCATTCGGCGCCAGGTCCAGCAGGGTGCTGCCCAGGGTGGCGCGCCCGTAGTTTGCACGGCTGGGCAGCTGGTAGTCGGCCGGCACCGGGATCACCTCCAGCCCACTCCGCTGCCGGAACGTCGCCAGGGAGCGGGGCATGTGGAAGGCACTGGTGACCAGGAACACCCGCTGCCAGCCCCGGCGCCGGGCCAGCGCGCCGATGTCGCGTGCCTCCTCGGCGGTGGTCCGGGAGCGGTCATTCAGCACGAGGCGATCCGCCGGCACGCCCAGTTCCAGGGCGAGATCGCGGGCCCAGTGCGCCTCCGGTGGGGCAGGGTCGCCCGCGGTGAAGCTCACCCGGCCGCCGCTGGCCACCAGGATCGGCGTCTTCCCCTGGCGCAGCAGGCGGACGCCGGTGAGCAGGCGGTCGCCCCCTTCGCCCACTTCCACCGCCGTGCGTGGCGCCAGGGGGGGGCGCAGGCCTCCACCGAGGACCACCACCGCATCGGCGCTGGGAAGGGAGCGGGGGGCCAGGCTGGCGCTGTGCTCCTCCAGCCCCCAGATCAGCTGGCGGGCGGTCAACGGCATCGCGAAGAGCCAGATCAGGCCGATCCCCGCCCAGCCCAGGCCGCGGGCCCAGCGGCGGTTTCCTCCGGCCTGACCCCCCAGCAGCACCAGCAGCCCGAGGCCGAGGGGGTAGAGCGCAAGCGGCAGCAGCTTCGTGAGCAGGAATCCCATGGCGGTCGCGGCCCCGGGGCCTTTCAGCCCTGACGGCGGCGCAGCTCTTCGAGCTCCTGCTGGGCTTCGAAGGCGGCCCAGTCACGCTCGAGGCTGGGCCCATCGCCCGCGCGGCTCCGGGCCTGGCGGCTGGCGAGGCCGAGGAGCTCCTGCTCCACCGCGGCGAACCGTTGCCCCAGCGCCTCCAGCTCCTGCCAGCGTCGGCGTCCCTGCTGCATCAGCTCCCCCACATGCTGCTCGGCCCGCTCGGCCAGGTCGCTGGCGCCGGCGTCGCGGGCCTTGTCGGTGCGCTCCTGCCACTGGCGGATCTGGCTGGCCAGCTGCAGCAGGCCCTGCCGCTGCCGCTCCGCCTGCTGCTGCAGGCCCCGTCGCTGGGAGCGCAGGTGGGCCTGCCGGTCGCGATCCTCCTGATCCCGCAGCAGGGCCTCCTGGTCGGGGTTGGCGGCGAGGAAGGTCTCCAGTTCCCGCTCCAGCCGGGCTTCCAGGTCGTCGAGCCAGCTCACGGACCTGCAGCTCCTCCGGTCGGATCACCGGCCGGGCTGGTGATCAGCGGGGCCTCGATTTCCTCCTGCAGCGGGGTGATCGCCGCTTCGCGGGACCGCAGCAGCAGCTGGGTCAGGCGGGCGACGGCCCCCTCCCCCAGCTGCTGATCGCCGATGCGGTCGAAGGCCTGGCGGTACAGGTCCTCGAGCTCGGCGATCAGTCCCTCCCGCATGCGGCGCATTGCCGCCCGCTGCTCCTCCCGGCCCATGCTCAGCCCTCCCGTACACGGCCATCCTGCACAACGCCATCCTGCTCCAGCAGATGGAGGGAGAGATCCCCCGCCGGATCACTCCAGCGGCATCGGGGTCGCCAACCGGCCGCGGCGGCCAGGGCGGTGAAGGCCTCCGGGGTGTACTTCAGGCTGTATTCGGTGATCAGCTGCTCGCCGGGCTCGAAGGTCCAGCTCCGGCCCGCCAGCCGGACCCGTTGGCGCCTCCGGCTGATCAGGGCCATGGCGATGCGGCTGTGCTCGGCCTCCCAGCGGGCCTGGTACTCGAAGGCGCTCGGATCGAAATCGCCGTCCAGGTCGCGGTTGAGGCGCACCAGCAGGTTGCGGGCGAAGGCCGCCGAGACTCCCGCCGCGTCGTCGTAGGCCGCCTCCAGGCGGGCCGCGGGTTTGGGCTGGTCGATGCCGATCAGCAGCCGGCTGCCCGGGCCCAGCAGCCTGGCGAACTGTCCCAGCAGCCTCCTGGCCTCCGCCGGCGTGAAGTTGCCCAGCGAGCTGCCCGGGTAGAAGCCCAGCAGCCGCTGGCCGGCGAGCAGGGGATGGTCGGGGAGCCGCTGCAGACGGCTGTAGTCGCAGCAGATGCCCAGCACCGGCACGGACGGATGTTCGGCCTGCAGTTCGGCGCAGGCGGCGGCCAGGTGGTCCGCGCTGATGTCCAGGGGCACGTAGGCCGGCGGCTGAAGGGCCCGCAGCAGGGGGGCCACCTTGCGGGCGCTGCCGGCGCCGAACTCCACCAGCACCCCCTTCCCGAGGCTGGCGGCCAGCTCAGGCGCCCGCTGCTCCAGCAGGGCCGTCTCCACCCGGGTGAGGGTGTATTCCGGCTGGGCGCAGATGGCCTCGAACAGCCGGGAGCCCTGGGCGTCGTAGAGCAGCCAGGCCGGCAGCTGCCGGGGGCGCTGTTCCATGCCGTCCGTCACGAGTGCCGCCATGTCGGCGGTCTCGGGGTGCAGGTCGATCAGGGGGCAGGTCCTCATCGGCGATCCTGGGCCAGCCGCAGGCCCGCCGCCATCCAGCGGCAGGCGGGCGGATAGAAGTTGCGGTAGGAGCTGCGGGCGTGGCCGGCCGGGGTGAGGAAACAGCTGCCGCGCAGCACCATCTGGGAGCTCATGAACTTGCCGTTGTATTCCCCCACGGCTCCGGGTGCTGCCCGGAAGCCCGGATAGGGACGGTAGGGGCTGGCGGTCCACTGCCACAGCAGGCCGTGGGCCCGGGGCAGGTGCAGCGCCAGCACCTCCCACTCCGCTTCCGTCGGCAGGCGGGCGCCGGCCCAGCGGGCGTAGGCATCGGCTTCGAACCAGCTCAGATGCCGCACCGGGGCTTCCGGATGGCGCTTCACCGGCCCGGCGAGGCTGAATTCGAGGTTGTCCCGCCAGTAACGCGGCGTCCGCCAGCCGCGGGAGGTGGCCACGGCCCAGCCCTCACTCATCCACAGGTCGGGGCGGTCGTAACCGCCGTCGGCGATGAAGGCGGCGTAGTCGGCGTTGCTCACCAGCCGAGCGGCGATGGCGAAGGGCTCGAGCCACTGGCGATGGCGCGGGGCCTCGTTGTCGAAGTGGAACCCCCCACCGGCGTGGCCGACCCTCACCAGCCCACCGGGGTGCTCCAGCCAGGTGGGCTGGTGACGGTCGGAGCCGCGCCAGGCCGTCTCGAAGGCCCGCTCAGGCCCGGGCCCGTAGGGAGGCTCGAGCGGATTGCGGCTGAAGCCGTCCAGCAGATCCATCAGCAGCAGTTCCTGGTGCTGCTGCTCGTGCTGCAGGCCGAGCTCCACCAGCTCCAGCACAGGGGGATGCCGCTCCTCCGTCCAGGCCTCCAGCTGCTGCAGCAGCAGCTCCAGGGCCGCATCCACCCGGTGGCGCCAGTCCAGCACCGCGGCGATGGAGGGGCGGCTGAGCAGACCCCGCTGGGGACGCGGATGGCGAGCGCCGATCGCGTCGTAGTAGCTGTTGAACAGAAAGCCCCAGCGGGGGTCCGCCGGCTCGAACGCCAGGTCCTGACCTCTCTCCAGCTGGGGCCGCAGCACGAAGGTCTCGAAGAACCACGTCGTGTGGCCCAGGTGCCATTTGGGCGGACTCGCATCGGCCATGCCCTGCAGACAGAGGTCCTCGGGCTCCAGCGGTTCGATCAGGGCCAGACTCTGCTGGCGAACCTGGCGGAGCCGGGCCTGCAGGCCACTGGTCATGGGATGGCCGGGGTCAGGCCTGACCATAGGGAGCTTGCCTACGATCCCGCCACGCGGTTTTCACGCCATGGGCGGCATCACTGAGGGGTTCGTTGGAGCGGTGGGCCACACCCCGTTGATCCGCCTGCAGGCGCTCAGCGCGCTGACGGGTTGCGAGATCCTCGGCAAGGCGGAGTTCATGAACCCGGGAGGATCCGTCAAGGACCGGGCGGCCCTGGGCATTCTTCTGGAGGCGGAGCAGGAGGGATCGCTGCAGCCCGGCGGCACGGTGGTCGAGGGCACGGCCGGCAACACGGGCATCGGCCTCACCCACCTGTGCAATGCCCGGGGGTATCGGGCCCTGATCGTCATCCCCGACACCCAGTCCGCCGAGAAGATCGGCCTGCTGCGCAGCCTCGGGGCGGAGGTGCGCACCGTGCCGGCGGTGCCGTACCGCGATCCCAACAACTACGTGAAGCTCTCCGGCCGCATCGCAGCCGAGACCCCGGGAGCGGTGTGGGCGAACCAGTTCGACAACCTCGCGAACCGTCGGGCCCACTACGCGAGCACCGGGCCCGAGATCTGGGAGCAGACCGCGGGCAAGGTGGATGCCTGGGTGGCGGCCACCGGGACCGGCGGCACCTACGCCGGTGTCGCCCTCTACCTCAAGGAACGCAACCCCAGGGTGCGGTGCGTGCTCGCCGATCCCCACGGCAGCGCCCTCTACAGCTGGGCCCGCACGGGGGAGCTCAGCAGTGAGGGCAGCTCCATCACCGAGGGGATCGGCAACAGCCGGGTCACGGCCAACCTGCAGGGAGCCCCGGTGGACGACGCCGTCCGCATCGACGACCAGTCGGCCCTCGAGACCATCTACAGCCTCCTCTGGCGGGAGGGGCTCTTCCTCGGGGGCTCCGTCGGCATCAACGTCGCGGCGGCGGTGGAAACGGCCAGGCGGCTGGGCCCCGGTCACACGGTCGTCACCGTGCTCTGTGACAGCGGCGACCGTTACAGGTCCCGGCTCTACGACCGGGACTGGCTGGCAGGCAAGGGCCTGCGCCAACCTGAGCGCACCCTGGTCCCGGCAGGTTGATGGCCTCCGATTCCGTTGCCGCTGCCCAGCCGGGCCAGATCATCGGCGAGCGCTACCGGCTGGAACAGTGCCTCAGCGAGGGCAGCCAGGGGAGCCTGTGGCGCGCCAGGGACCAGCTGGCGGGCGATGCTCCCGTGGCCTTGCGTCGACTCGGACCTGAGCTGGATCAGGGGCGGGCGCTCGAACTCTGGGGCCGGCTGCAGGGCGTGCTGCACCCCCAGGTGCCCCGGCTGGGGGGCAGCCTGCGTGCCGACGCTGCCCTCTGGCTCGTGCGCGAGTGGCAGGGCGGCCGCACCTACCAGGAGATCGTCGAGGTCCGGGGGGAACGCCAGATGGTGTTCGGGCCCGGGGAGGTGCTGCTGCTGCTGCGGCAGCTGCTGCCGGTCCTGGCCGTGCTGCACGGCCAGGACCTTGTGCACGGGGACCTCTGCCCGGCCAATCTGCTGCGCCGGGACAGCGACGGGCTGCCGGTGCTGCTCGACTACGGCCTCGTGGTGGGTGGCGTGGCCGCCACCCCCGGGTTTGCCCCACCGGAGCTCGCCCAGACGCGCCGCCCCCTGCCGTGGATGGATCTCCACGCCCTCGGGGTGACAGCCCTGGTGCTGCTGAGCGGCGATCCCCCTGCCCGGTTGCTGGACCCCGTCACCCTGAGCTGGCGCTGGCCGGCCGCGCTGGCCAGCGAACCCGATCTGCACCGCACCCTGCAGCGCCTGCTCAGCCGTGAGCCGGAGCAGCGATTCGCCTCGGCGACCCAGGCCCTGGCGGCCTTCCAGGCCCTGCCGATGCCGGAGAGCACCGGCCCCGTTCCCCGCGCCGACCGCACCGTGGTGCTGGTGCCACCGCCGGTGACGGCCGCCGCGGCGACCCCGGCTCCCGCGCAGCCGGTCCCGCCGGCCCCCCAGCCAGAGCTCCCCCCGCTCCATGCCACCGTGCCCGCCAGGACGGGGCGCAGCCGGGGCGAGGAGCGCGATGAGGCCGCCGAGGGGGGCATCTGGCCGGTGGTGATGGCCCTGGTGCTCTCTGCCGTGGTCGGTACGGCCCTGGGCTGGTGGTGGCTCAGCCGTGGCAAGCAGGCGGCCCCCTCCACACCGGATGCCGCCCTGCAGCTGCCGAGCAGCCTGCCGCCGGCCGAGGTGGATCAGCGCCAGCAGCTGCTCAACCGGCTGCGGGCGATGCAGGTGGACCGCTCCTGGTTCCTCAAGCTGGTGGACGCGAGCCTGCTCGCCCAGTTCCCGGAGCGCGGCGGCCGCCTCCCCAGCGACTCCCTCGAGGACGCCCCGCTGCGGAAGGTGTGGAACGAGCTGGCCGAGGAGTGGCTGGCCCGGGTGGAACAGCTGCCGCTGGAGATCCGTCGCCGACTGGGCAGCTACAGCAACGGCGACTGGGAACGTCGCCAGGCCGATCTGGTCAAGCAGGGTCTCAGCCCCGAAGTGCTGCGCCAGCTCGTTTCGGGCAGCGCCCAGAACTTCCTGCCGGGCCGCTCCGGCGCCGCCGTCCCGGCCGAACCCTTCCGCCAGCTCTGGTATGCCGCCGCTGAGCAGATCCTGGCCAGCGTTCAGATCGAGCCGATCCGCGCCGAGCCCCTGCAGACCCAGGTGATCTCGGCCT
>NZ_JBKKKY020000078.1:0-11047 GCF_046613545.2 Aphanothece microscopica RSMan92
GGGGGGGAGGCGAAGCTGCCTGCGGTGCTGGGATCTCCTCCCGGGCTGGCTCCTCCACCGACCCGCTCGCCGGCGGCGCGTCGGCAGGCAGGTCCTCTGAAGCGGCCGGTTCGGCGGGCTCTGGCGCCTCCGATTCCAGGGGGGGCTGTGCGGTCTGTGCGGCCTGAGGGGCTGCGTTGGGCGCTGCGGGCTGTTCTGGCGACTCGGGTTGAGCGGGTTCTGCGTCCCCCTCTTCTTGGTCCCCCTGTGGTTCGTCTTCCAGTGGTTCGTCTCCCTGGAGCGCCGGCGGGGAGCTCACCGGCTCAGGTTCCGATGACGAAGGTTCTGCCCGCTCCTCCGGTTCTCCTGCATCGAGGGAGGGCTCTTCGGCCTCATCGGGGCCTGTGGACTGGCCCAGCAGACGGGACAGGGCCTGCGTGCTCAGGTCCCGGCCCTGCCAGGGCGGGGCGGGGGCGGCCGGGGTGATCGTCACGTCACGCACCAGGCTGTTGAACGGCGGGTTGAGCGGTTCGCCCCGCCCATCCACGAGCTCCATCACCACACTGTTCGCGCCGTCACGCCAACCCTTGAGCCAGAGGGGCTCCTGCTGGTCCACCAGAAAGCTGTCGCTGTTGACGGTGAGGCGCAGGCGCCAGCTGCCATCCCCTTCCCGCAGGCCCTGCAGGGGGGCATCGAGCAGCAGCCAGTCGATCAGCACCGGTTGGGCCGAGCTCAGCCCGGCCGGACTCACCGGGATCAGCTGGGGCGTCCCCGGGGCCGGCAGGGCCAGGGGGTTGGCGGCCACCCGGTGCACCCGGATCTGGTCGTGGGCCGCAGGCTCCTTGACCGCCTCGCCCCAGGGGCGGGCGGCATAGGCGGTGATCCGGTGGCTGCCGGGGGAGAGTTCCGGCAGTTCCGCCGTGAGCTCGGCGGTGAGTTCAGCCGTGCGCTTCGCTGTGCGCTCAGCCGCCATCGCGCCCTGCGGGCGATCGGGAGGGGGGCCTGCCAGCCGGAGGGGGGGCTGGTCGTCGATCTGCAGCACCAGGTGGGCGCCCAGGCCCAGCGGGCCGGCATCGGCCAGGGGCCAGTCGGCCACGCTGATCCGGATGCTCCAGGGGCCGGCTGGCAGCGGACTCTCGGGCGCGGGCGCCAGGATCTTCACGCGGGGGTGGTGCTGGCTCAGGGCCTCCCCCAGCTGGCGTACGGCCGGGGGTGGGGGCACTTCCTGGAGGCTGCCGGCCGGTGCGGTGGCCTGCAGCAGCGCTGGCGGTGCCGAGGAGCGTGGCGATGATCTGCCGCACCCTGCCGGCATGAGCACCAGCAGCAGCAGCGCGATCCAGGCAGCCGTGCGGCGCAGCGGGCCGGCCCACCCCGCACGGCCGCTGAGTCGAGCCGACCTGGCCTGAGGATCCGTGGCGTGACCCGCCGTCACCCTGCCCGTGCTCCCTGGTTCCATCAGCGCATTCTGCTGGCACGGCGGGACGTTGGGATCCCGGGCTCATCGGCAGGATTCTTTAAGGAATCAAGATGTACTGAAATGGCAAAAAGATCGCCCAGGGGTGTATCTCTAACTGCTGTGCAGACGCCAGTGCTGGCCTGGGAAGCCAGCGGATTGAACCTTTGTAACTGGGGCCCCGAACGGCTTCATTTTGGCCCTTATAGTGCCGCGAGCGGTCCCCTATCTGGGGCCCAAAGCCCCAGCCATGGCAGGGGGTTTCGCGGTTTCGCGGTTCCCTCGTCCCGGCTGGAGCCCATGACCCTCCGGGCCTCGGTCCGGGCGGTCATGGGGCCCATCGGTGAGTCCGGCATGCCTCGGCACGTCAGCTCGCCCACAGGGGTGGACCACCACCTCGACCCCGTCCCTCGAGGAACGTCTCGATGACCATCAGCCCACCAGGGCGTGGGGAAAAGGCCAAGGCCATGGTCGACCGGAACCCCGTTCCGGCCACGTTCGAGCTTTTCGAAAAGCCCGGGCATTTCGACCGCAGCCTGGCCAAGGGTCCCAAAACCACCACCTGGGTTTGGAACCTCCACGCCAACGCTCACGATTTCGACAGCCACACGAGTGACCTCGAAGAGGTTTCTCGCAAGATCTTCTCGGCTCACTTCGGCCATCTGGCCGTCATCTTCATCTGGCTGAGCGGTGCCTTCTTCCACGGCGCCCGCTTCTCCAACTACACCGGCTGGCTGGCAGACCCCCTGCATGTCAAGCCTTCCGCTCAGGTGGTCTGGCCCGTGTTCGGCCAGGAAATTCTCAATGGCGATGTGGGTGCCGGCTTCCACGGCATTCAGATCACCTCCGGCCTCTTCCATGTCTGGCGGGCCTGGGGTTTCACCAGTGAGACCCAGCTGCTCGCCACCGCCATCGGCGCGCTGGTGATGGCCGGCCTGATGCTCAATGCCGGCGTCTTCCACTACCACAAGGCAGCCCCCAAGCTCGAGTGGTTCCAGAACGTTGAGTCGATGCTCAACCACCATCTGGCCGGTCTGCTTGGTCTGGGCTCGCTGTCCTGGACAGGTCACCTCCTGCATGTGTCCCTGCCCACCACGGCCCTGATGGATGCCATTGATGCCGGCCAGCCGCTGGCCCTCAACGGCAAGACCATCGCCACCTACGCCGACATCCCCCTGCCCCACGAGTTCCTGAACCAGGACCTGCTGGCGCAGATCTTCCCGGGATTCGGCGCTGGCATCTCAGCCTTCTTCTCCGGGAACTGGGCGGCCTACAGCGATTTCCTCACCTTCAAGGGTGGTCTGAATCCTGTGACCGGCAGCCTCTGGATGACGGACATCGCCCATCACCATCTGGCGATTGCGGTGCTCTTCATCGTGGCCGGTCACATGTACCGGACCAACTGGGGCATCGGCCACAGCATCAAGGAGATCCTCGAAGGTCAGAAGGGCGACCCCCTGCTCTTCCCGGCTCCCAAGGGTCACGACGGTCTGTTCGAGTTCATGACCACCAGCTGGCACGCTCAGCTCGGTGTCAACCTGGCTCTGCTCGGCTCGTTGACCATCATCGTGGCGCATCACATGTATGCGATGCCGCCCTATCCCTACATCGGGATTGATTACCCCACCCAGCTGTCACTGTTCACCCACCACATGTGGATCGGTGGCTTCCTGATCGTGGGTGCTGGTGCTCACGCCGCCATCGCCATGGTGCGTGACTACGACCCCGCCAAGCACATCGACAACGTGCTCGATCGGGTGCTGAAGGCTCGCGATGCCCTGATCAGCCACCTCAACTGGGTGTGCATCTGGCTCGGCTTCCACAGCTTCGGCCTCTACATCCACAACGACACCATGCGTGCCCTGGGCCGTCCCCAGGACATGTTCAGCGACTCCGCCATTGCCCTGAAGCCCGTCTTCGCGCAGTGGATCCAGGGTCTCCATGCCGCTGCCGCTGGCACCACCGCTCCCAACGCCCTCGCGGGTGTGAGCGAAGTGTTCAACGGTGCCGTCGTGGCCGTGGGTGGCAAGGTCGCCGCGGCGCCGATCCCCCTGGGAACGGCGGACTTCATGGTGCACCACATCCACGCCTTCACGATCCACGTCACCGTGCTGATCCTGCTGAAGGGTGTGCTGTATTCCCGCAGCTCCCGCCTTGTCCCTGATAAGGCGAACCTCGGTTTCCGCTTCCCCTGCGACGGCCCCGGCCGTGGCGGTACCTGCCAGGTGTCGGCCTGGGACCACGTGTTCCTTGGCCTGTTCTGGATGTACAACTCCCTGTCGATCGTGATCTTCCACTTCTCCTGGAAGATGCAGAGCGACGTGTGGGGCACCGTCAACGCCGACGGCACCGTCCAGCACATCACCAACGGCAACTTTGCCCAGAGCGCCATCACCATCAATGGTTGGCTGCGTGACTTCCTGTGGGCTCAGGCCGCGCAGGTGATCAACAGCTATGGCTCGAGCTCCAGTGCCTATGGCCTGATGTTCCTGGGTGCCCACTTCATCTGGGCCTTCAGCCTGATGTTCCTGTTCAGCGGCCGCGGCTACTGGCAGGAGCTCATCGAGTCCATCGTCTGGGCTCACAACAAGCTGAAGGTGGCGCCGGCCATCCAGCCGCGCGCTCTCTCCATCACCCAGGGCCGTGCCGTGGGTGTCGCCCATTACCTGCTGGGCGGCATCGCGACCACCTGGTCCTTCTTCCTGGCTCGCATCATTGCGGTCGGCTGACCTTTCCTGACCTTTCCCAATGGCAACGAAATTTCCTTCGTTCAGCCAGGGTCTGGCACAGGACCCGACAACCCGCCGTATCTGGTACGGCATCGCCACGGCTCACGATTTCGAGAGCCACGACGGCATGACCGAGGAGCGGCTTTACCAAAAGCTGTTCTCCACCCACTTCGGTCACCTGGCCATCATTGGCCTCTGGGTTTCGGGCAACCTGTTCCATATCGCCTGGCAGGGCAACTTCGAGCAGTGGGTCACCGATCCGCTGCACATCCGTCCCATCGCTCACGCGATCTGGGATCCCCACTTCGGCCAGGGGGCCATCGCGGCCTTCACCCAGGCCGGTGCCTCCTCCCCGGTGAACATCGCCTATTCCGGTCTGTACCACTGGTGGTACACGATCGGCATGCGCACCAACGCCGAGCTGTACCAAGGGGCCATCTTCATGATGATCCTCTCGGCCTGGGCACTGTTCGCTGGCTGGCTGCATCTCCAGCCCAAGTTCCGGCCTTCCCTGGCCTGGTTCAAGAACGCTGAATCCCGTCTGAACCACCACCTGGCGGTCCTGTTCGGCTTCAGCTCCATCGCCTGGACCGGTCACCTGGTCCACGTCGCCATTCCCGAGTCCCGGGGACAGCACGTCGGCTGGGACAACTTCCTCTCGGTGATGCCCCATCCCGCCGGTCTGGCTCCGTTCTTCACCGGCAACTGGGGGGTCTATGCCCAGAATCCCGACACCACCTACCAGGTGTTCGGCACGGCCGAGGGTTCAGGCACGGCGATCCTCACCTTCCTCGGTGGTTTCCATCCCCAGAGTGAAGCCCTGTGGCTCACCGACATCGCCCATCACCATCTGGCGATCGGCTGCCTGTTCGTGATCGCGGGCCACATGTACCGGACGAACTTCGGTATCGGCCACTCGATCCGCGAGATCCTCGAAGCCCACAACCCCCCTCCGGGAACCCCGGGTGACCTGGGTGCCGGCCACAAGGGCCTCTACGACACCATCAACAACTCGCTCCACTTCCAGCTGGGTCTGGCCCTGGCCTCCCTCGGTGTGGTGACGAGCCTGGTGGCGCAGCACATGTATTCGATGCCGTCCTACGCGTTCATCGCCAAGGACTACACGACGCAGGCTGCCCTTTACACCCACCACCAGTACATCGCCATCTTCCTGATGTGCGGTGCCTTCGCCCACGGTGCGATCTTCTTCATCCGTGACTACGACCCCGAGGCCAACAAGAACAACGTTCTGGCCCGGATGCTCGAGCACAAGGAAGCGATCATCAGCCACCTGAGCTGGGTCTCCCTGTTCCTCGGTTTCCACACCCTCGGCCTCTACGTCCACAACGACGTGGTCGTGGCGTTCGGCACTCCCGAGAAGCAGATCCTGGTGGAGCCCGTGTTCGCCCAGTTCGTTCAGGCGGCAAGCGGCAAGGCCATCTACGGCATGAATGTGCTGCTGGCCAACCCCGACAGCCTGGTGAGCAATGCCCCCGGTCCCGGTGCCGTCTGGCTGCCTGGCTGGCTCGATGGCATCAACGCCGGCGACAACTCCCTGTTCCTGCAGATCGGCCCTGGTGACTTCCTCGTTCACCACGCCATCGCTCTGGGTCTGCACACCACCACCCTCATCCTGGTGAAGGGTGCCCTGGACGCCCGGGGTTCCAAGCTGATGCCCGACAAGAAGGACTTCGGCTATTCCTTCCCCTGCGACGGCCCCGGCCGTGGTGGTACCTGCGACATCAGCGCCTGGGACGCCTTCTATCTGGCTGTCTTCTGGGCCCTGAACACCGTCGGTTGGCTCACCTTCTACTGGCACTGGAAGCACCTCGCCATCTGGCAGGGGAACGTGGCCCAGTTCAACGAGTCCAGCACCTATCTCATGGGCTGGTTCCGCGACTACCTCTGGCTCAACAGCTCCCAGCTGATCAACGGCTACAACCCGGCCGGCTCCAACAACCTGGCTGTCTGGTCGTGGATGTTCCTGTTCGGTCACCTGATCTGGGCCACCGGCTTCATGTTCCTGATCTCCTGGCGTGGTTACTGGCAGGAACTGATCGAGACCATCGTCTGGGCCCATCAGCGCACCCCGCTCGCCAACCTGGTGGGCTGGCGCGACAAGCCCGTGGCTCTCTCGATCGTTCAGGCCCGTGTGGTTGGTCTGGCTCACTTCACCGTGGGTTACTTCCTCACCTATGCGGCCTTCCTGATCGCCTCCACTTCAGGGAAGTTCGGCTGACCAGCTGAACCCCGCCTCACTCGAGGGACCCCTTCACAACCCCGGCCTGTGCCGGGGTTTTTTTCTTGCCTGGACGGCTGTCCCGTCTACAACGGCCAGGTTGCCCCCAGCGCACCGCCTCTCCGCCATGACCCCTATCCCGGCCTCGACGGCGTCTCTCCTGGTGGGGCTCGGCGTTCTGCCGGGGGCCTGGCTGCGCTTCCGCGTGGTCAACCACCTTGAGCCCATGCTGCCGCGCAAGCACTGGGGCACCTTCGGGGTCAACGTGGCCGCCTGTTTCGCCCTGGGGCTGCTGGCCGCGATTCAGGAGAGCTGTGGCGGAGGTGGACAGCGCACCATGCTGTTGCTCGGCACGGGCTTTCTTGGTGGCTTCAGCACCTTTTCGTCCCTGGTGGCGGAGCTCTATGTCGTGTTGCGGGCTGGCCACTGGCTCGAGGCCGGGCTGCTGTCTGTCGGCTCCGTTGTGGGGGGCCTGGTCGCTGCCCAGCTGGGACTGCTGATCGGAGGTCTCGCTTGAGAGCCTCCCTGCGCCGCGAACTGTCCGACCTTGCCCTTCTGGCGACCGGCGCCATCCCCGGAGCTCTGCTGCGCTGGCGTCTGGATGCGTGGGCCCAGGGCCAGAGCGGGTTCTGGGCCCCGCTTCTGCAGGCCTCGCTGCTGGCCAATCTCAGCGGCTGCCTGCTGATCGGCCTGCTGATCGTGCTGCCGCCGCGTCGTGCCAGGTTCTATGTGCTTGGCGGGATCGGCTTCTGCGGCAGTCTCACCACCTTTTCCACCTGGATGCTCGTCCTGGCCCGCCGCCTGGCGGCAGGCGATCTGCTGGGGTCGGCCGCAATCCTGCTGGTGAGTCTCCTCGCTGGCCTGCTTCTGGTGGCCCTGGGGGCCTGGCTCGGCTCCATCCTCTGGAGGGGCAGTCGCCCCTGATCGCAGCCTGCTCCCCGTTCAGCGGGCCTGCAGGTAGTTCTGCTGCACGTAGGTCCAGTCTTCGCAGCGCAGTTCGTTGCCGTCGGTCTGGGCGCGCTCGCCATGCAGACAGTCCACGGTGGCGCTGTGGCCCTGCTCCAGCCCGCGGCTGCTTCCCTCGGCCAGGGCCGTCTGCGCCCCTGCGCCGCTCTTGGGCAGGCTGGACTGGGCTCCACCCGATCCGCTCTGAGGCAGCGAGGGTGCTGCGGGCGGAGGTGGCTGGCTGCCCGGCCGGTTGGCGCAACTCCCCAGCAGCACAGCCATCAGGATCGCCAGCGTGCGGACGAGGCTGCGGACGAGGGTGCCGCCGGTGGCAGAGGGGCAACCTGCCGTCCTGAAGGTGGTGCGCATCGGCTTGAGGGCAGCGGTGCCTCCATCTTCTCCTCGCAACTGGGCTCCTCGCGGCCGGGATCCTCGCGGCTGAAATGGCGGTGGCGCGAGGTTGCCCCACCGCCGCGCATGAAAAAACCCCGCGCCAGGCGGGGTGGATCGGGTTGAACGCGGTGGTTGAGCGGGGTGATGGATCGGCAGGATTCAGCCGACGCTCCACACACCACCGGCAATGTTCACCAGAGGGGCCACCACGGCCGTTCCCGCCAGGAACCAGGCGAAGGCGGCACCGCCGCAGCCGCCCAGCCAGAAGCCGCTGGCGAATTCGGCCCAGCCCGCCTTGGTGAACAGGTCGGCGGGGGGGTTGTCGATCGTGGCGTCGGCAGGCTGAACGTTCGGTCCGTTGCCGGCCGTGCCGTAGATCGACAGGCACACCGTCAGGATCGAGACCAGCCCGATGGTGGCCAGAAGGCCGGCGGTGGTGGCGTAGTCGGTGGTGCGCAGGGGACCGGTGATCGCAAACGGGCCGTACAGGAAGAAGCCATGGGCCATGCCCACCTCCAGCCCCCGCCGGTTCGGGGACAGGGCCGGCCGGTAGGCCGGCAGGGCATTCAGGAACGCCTTGGTGAAGTAGCTGCTGTTGACGGGGGTGGCCAGATTGCCGACACAGGGGTCGGCGACGGGGGTCACGGTCATGGGTAGGGGTGGGATGGTGATGAATGGGCTGGCCGGGCTCCGGGCCGTGGAGCCTCAGTCGCGGGCTTCGATCACGTTGAACAGCAGGGCCATCGCCACGGCTGGGCCGAGGATCCCCACGAGGGGTACGAACACCGAGGGCATCCAGGCGGCAGCGAATTCTCCAGTCATGGCCAGGCCAGTAGCAACCGCCGGTACTGTAAGGATCGTTCCCGCGACAGCTTTCTTGGGCTGTTGGTGGCGACATAAAAGTTCAATCCATGCCTCCTTCCACCCTTGGTGCCGCAGCGGCGGTTCTGGCGCTTCTGCTCTGGTGGCTGCGGCGCCGTCGCCCCGTGGTGGTGCTCAGTTCCACCGATGCCAGCGCGGTGGCGGCCCTGAACCGCTCCCAGCTCGTGGCGGCAGCCCTGGGGCCCGACCCCGTGGCGGATCCGGCGGCGGGGGCGATGGCTCCGGCCGCTCCGGAGACCGCCGTCAGTCCTCTGCCGGCCAGCCTGGGTCAGCGGCAGCGGACGGTGCTTCTGGCCGGCCTGCGCCAGCAGCTGGCCGGTGATGGGCCATCCCGGCTGGAGGCCATGCGCATGGCGCGGCGGTGGGGCGATCCGGCGGTGCTGCCCCTGCTGCACCGGGGCCTGCGGGATCCCGACCTGGCGGTGGTGCGGGAGGCCGCGCTGGGGTTGGAGCGCTTCCGGGGGCGCTGCCCTGGCCTGGCTGACGCTCAACCGACCACGCCGGTCACCGCCCCCCTGCCCCGCAACGTCTCCCGCACCCTGTAGATCGGCCGGCCCTGGCTTTCGTGGTAGGTGCGCATCTGCAACTCGGCCAGCAGGCCGAAGCAGAACAGCTGCACCCCCGCCAGCACGCTGATCAGGGCCACCAGCAGCAGCGGTCGGTCGCCGATGTTGGCTCCCAGCACCAGCTTCTCGCCCAGCAGCCACAGGCTGACCAGCAGGCCGAAACCGATCGCGGCCAGGCCCCCGAAGCCGAACACGTGCATGGGGCGGGTCAGGAACCGCTTCATGAACCAGACCGTCAGCAGGTCCATCAGCACCCGGAAGGTGCGATCCAGCCCGTACTTGCTCGTGCCGTAGCGGCGGGCATGGTGGTTGACGATCACCTCGCTGATCCGTGCCCCTTCGATGAAGGCGAGGGCCGGCAGGAAGCGGTGCAGCTCGCCGTAGAGGTTGAGGTCCTCCACCACCTCGCGGCGATAGGCCTTGAGGGAGCAGCCGTAATCGTGCAGGCGCACGCCCGTCACCCGGGCGATCAGCCGGTTGGCGATGCGGCTGGGCAGCAGGCGGACCAGGGCGTGATCCTGGCGCTGATGGCGCCAGCCGCTCACCAGGTCGTAGCCCTCGTTCAGCCGCTCGAGCAGCAGGGGGATGTCGGCGGGATCGTTCTGCAGGTCGCCGTCGAGGGTCACGATCACCTTGCCGCAGCTGGCATCGAAGCCGGCCGCCATCGCGGCGGTCTGGCCGTAGTTGCGCCGCAGCCGGACCAGCACCAGTTCCGGTATCTCCCGCACCAGCGGGGCCAGCACCGCGGCGGTGCCGTCGGTGGAGCCGTCGTCGACGATCACCAGCTCATGGCTCAAACCCAGGGGGCGCACAGCAGCCAGGACCTTCTCCACCAGCAAGGCCACGCTCTCCTCCTCGTTGAAGAGCGGCACCACCACCGACAGATCCATCGTCACCTCACCGGTGCCGGCGAACCTAGGCGGGCAGGGGACTGCCGTCATGGCAGCGCATCACCCGGCCGGCGCCGCGCAGTTCGGATCGGTAGTGCACCGCCACCGGGTCGCGGTTGCGGGGGTTGAGGTCGTCGACGCCGATGCCGTTGCGGCCATGCTCCTGGCCCGAGCTGTGCAGGTAGCGGCCCTGGCCCAGATGCAGACCCACGTGGGTGCAGCGCCGGGGCGCCCCGAAGAACAGCAGATCGCCCGGTTCCAGGCGGTCGGTCTCCCCGGGCCGCACCGCCACCGGCTGGCAGAAGCGCTCCTGCAGATAGGCGTCCCGGGGCAGCCAGATCCCCGTGCTGGCGAAGGCGGTCTGGACCAGGCCCGAACAGTCGAAGTCGGGCCCCAGGGTGCCGCCCCACAGGTAGACATTCGGCTGGCGGCTGGCCGCCAGGGCGAACGCCAGCACCGCCGCCAGGCGGGACTGGATCGCGCTGCGGTCCAGCAGCCGTGGTGATGGCCGGCTGGCGGTGATGGCCCGGCCGAGCAGCTGCTCAGGGGCGATCCAGCCCGGATAGCCGTCCTCCAGCAGACGCACCCGCAGGCGGGGCTGCCCGGGGCTCTCCAGGAGCTGCAGGCAGCGACCCCCGGCGGCCTGGGTGGCGAGACCGGCCCCCCGCGGGCTGCTGTAGAGGTCCAGTTCGCCCTCCAGGCGCCAGATCGAGCCCGGCCGCAGCCATTCCGGAGCGGCCGGCTGGCCAGGGGGCAGGAACGGCTGGGGAGGGGTTCCTAAGGTCGCCACAGCGTGTGCCGGCAGTGATGGCGTTCTACAGCCCTGAACCAGGCATGGACCAGGTGCTGGCGGACCTGGTCAGGGCGCTGGAGCTGGAGGATCGTCCGGGACTGGCCCAGCAGGTGTCGATCACCTGGCTGCGGTTCGACGCCGCTCCGGTCGCGCAGGCGGCCGAAGGCCAGGCCGCGGC
>NZ_JBKKKY020000079.1:0-10999 GCF_046613545.2 Aphanothece microscopica RSMan92
GGCCCACAAAGCCTTGCTGTCCAGCGGGCGGGGTGGTTCACTTGCGCAGTGTTCGGCTCCGACCGTGGTCGCCTCGTTCTCGCCTCGGCAGGCTTCCACCCAGCAGGTCCTCCAGCAGGTCCTCCACAGTGAAGGCAGGGTGCTGCTGTCCCAGGAGGGTCGCGGCGCCCTTGAGAGCAAGCCGCTGCAGCTGATCAACGGCTCCCTCTCCGCTCGCGCGGTGGAGCGTCGCGCTCCCTGGCTCGCCGGGCTGCACCGCGCCGCCGACGGCACCCTGGCCGGTCTCGGGGTCTGCATGCTGGCGCTCAGTGCCCTCACCCTCCACTGGCAGAACCACTGGGGCAGGAGCTTCCATGCCCTCGAAGCCTCCCAGGTGCTGGAACACCGGATGCAGGAGTCAGCCGCGCTGCTGGAGCAGCACCATCTCCAGGCGGTCCGCAAGCCGGGTTGGGTGGTGCCGACCAGCAGCGAAAAGCTGATCCATCTGCGGGCACCGCAGCCCAGGCCCGCCCAGCAGGCCGGTGCCCTGCTCGAGAGCCTCAGGATCAGGCAGATTCCAGCGGGCTACTGAAGTCGGGCCTCCCGAGCCCCTCCAGGCTCCACACCCCGCCACAGGCACGACCTCCCGCTCCCCCCTCCCTGCCCGGTCGCCCTTCGATGGCCCAAGCCCCTCCCCACCGTCCCCACCCGCCCGGCTCCTCCCGTCCCGTCCGCTCCACCCGCAGGGAGCGGGTGGTCACCTTCCAACCCCTGCCGACCCACCGGCTGCTGCTCGTCTACGGGTTGCTGTCTGCCGGACTGCTGGGGCTGGCCCTGCGGCTGGGCTGGCTGCAGGTGGTCGACAGCCGCAATCTGCAGAGTCGGGCACGGGCGATCCAGACCCAGGCCGTCGCGCCGATCGGCAAACGCCGCACCATCGTCGATCGCAACGGCCGCCTGGTGGCCCTGGACGAGGAGCGGTTCACCCTCTGGGCCCACCCCCGCTACTTCAACTTCCCCGGCGATGACCCCCAGAAGCTGCGCACGAACGCCGAGGTCGCCGACCGGCTGGCCACGGTGCTGGCCCAGCCGCGGGAAACCCTGCTGCAAACGATGGCGGGCCGCCGCAGTGGCGTGAAGCTGCGCACCGACATCGACCCCGAGACCGCCGACCGCATCCGCCGTCTCAACATCAGCGGACTCGACCTGGAGGCCTATCCCCAGCGGGTCTATCCCCAGGGCAGCCTGTTCGCCAACGTGGTGGGCTTCCTGAACCTGGAGCGCGTGCCCCAGGCCGGTCTCGAGCAGAGCCGCGACAGTGATCTGAAGCGCCACGAAACCACCCTCAGCATGCGCCGTGGTGCAGACGGCACCCCGCTGCCCGAGGGAATCGCCGCGGGGTCCCTCTACGGCGACGATCTGCGGCTGCAGCTCACCCTGGATGCCCGCCTGCAGCAGGTGGCCCAGCAGGCGCTGTTCAAACAGGTGAAGAAGTGGAACGCCAAACGGGGCGCAGCCCTGGTGATGGACGTGCGCAACGGGGAGATGCTCGCCCTGGCCTCGGTGCCCACCTACGACCCGAACCGGTTCTGGAACTTCAAGCCAGGCCTCTTCCGCGAATGGTCGGTGCAGGATCTCTACGAACCCGGCTCGACGTTCAAGCCGATCAACCTGGCCCTGGCCCTGCAGGAGAAGGCCATCCAGCCCGACGGCAAGGTGAACGATCCCGGCTCGCTGACCATCGGCGGCTGGCCGATCTTCAACCACGACCGCCAGGGCAACGGCCTGATCGACTTCCCCACGGTGCTCCAGGCCTCCAGCAACGTCGCCATGGTGAAGGCCATGTCCCAGGTGAAGCGGGAGCGGTTCTGGCAGTGGCTGAGCACCATCGGCATCGATGAACGGCCGGACACCGACCTGCCGGGAGCGGTCGCCGGTGAACTCAAGGACCGCAAGACGTTCATCAGCCATCCGATCGAACCCGCCGTGGCGGCCTTCGGCCAGGGCTTTTCGCTGACACCCCTGAAGCTGCTCCAGCTTCACGCGATGCTGGCCAACGGCGGGCGGCTGGTGAGCCCCCACATCACCCGGGGACTGCGCTCGGGAGATGCCCTCGCACCGACGCCCGCGGCGGGTGGCCTGCAGGTGCTCGATCCGAAGGTGACCCGGATCGTGATGGGCTGGATGGAGAGCGTCGTGGCCAACAGCGCCAGTCTGGGGATCCGCATCCCCGGCTACCGGATCGGCGGCAAGACCGGGACGGCCCAGAAAGCGGAGCGGGGGGTCTACATCCCGGGGGCCCTGATCACCAGCTTCGTGGGACATCTGCCGATCGACGATCCGCGCTATGTCGTCCTGGTGGTGGTCGACGAACCCAAGGGAGGCAACACCTATGGCTCCACGGTCGCGGCTCCTGTGGCACGCCAGATCATCGATGCCCTGGTGGTGCTGGAAGAACTGCCTCCCTCCGACCCGAAGGCGGCCATGACCAGCCAGGCCAAGGCGGCTCCTCCGGCGACCGACTGAGAGGGGCGACAGAAGCCTCGCCGGAAGCCGCAGCTGGTTCTCCAGCCCCGCCTGCAGCGGCTCCGCTCTGTTGCCATTCACGCAAGGAGCGTCAGGGGCCGCGGGGCAGATCCCGCAGGCTGGCTAGCCTGCGTCCATCACGGGACCATCGCCAGCAATGGCCAATCTTCTCGACCAACTGGCCGCCATGACCGTGGTCGTGGCCGACACCGGCGACATCGATGCCATCCGGCAGTTCACGCCGCAGGATGCCACCACCAACCCCTCGTTGATCCTGGCGGCGGCCCAGATCCCCACCTACCAGGAGCTGATCGATCGCTCCCTGCGGGAATCGCGGCAGGTGATGGGGGAGGAGGCCGGCGCCGATGCGGTGGTGCGGGAGGCCCTCGACGAAATCTGCGTCACCTTCGGCAAGGAGATCCTCAAGATCGTGCCCGGCCGGGTCTCCACGGAGGTGGACGCCAGGCTCAGCTATGACACCGAGGCCACGATCGCCAAGGCCCGGCGCCTGATCGAGCTCTACAGCCAGGCCGGCATCGGCAGGGATCGGGTGCTGATCAAGGTGGCCTCCACCTGGGAGGGCATCCGGGCCGCCGAGGCCCTGGAGAAGGAAGGCATCCACTGCAACCTCACCCTGCTCTTCTCCTTCGTCCAGGCCGTGGCCTGCGCCGAGGCCGGCGTGACGCTGATCTCGCCGTTCGTGGGGCGCATCCTCGACTGGTACAAGAAGAGCACCGGGCGCGACAGCTATCCCGGGCCGGAGGATCCGGGCGTGGTCTCCGTCACCGAGATCTTCAACTACTACAAGACCTACGGCTACAAAACCGAGGTGATGGGGGCCAGCTTCCGCAACGCCGAGGAGATCATCGAACTGGCGGGATGTGATCTGCTGACGATCTCCCCAGCCTTGCTCGAGCAGCTGCGCAGCAGCGAAGGGACACTGGAGCGCCGCCTCAATCCCTTCGACCCCGCCCCCACCCGGGAGCAGCTCCATCTGGACGAGCCGCACTTCCGCGCCATGCTGGCCGAGGATGCGATGGCCACCGAGAAGCTGGATGAGGGCATCCGCGGCTTCTGCAAGGCCATCGAGACCCTGGAGGCCCAGCTGGCCCATCGCCTGGCCGAACTGGAGGGCGGGGCCGCCTTCGGCCATGCCGTGCACGAGATCTTTCTGCTCAACGACCTCGATGGCGATGGCTGCATCACCCGCGAGGAGTGGCTCGGCAGTGATGCGGTGTTCGATGCGCTCGACACCGACAAGGATGGACGGCTGGCCCCCGAGGATGTGCGGGGTGGCCTCGGGGCAGCCCTGGCCCTCGCCAGCCGCTGAAGCCCCCACGGCCCCCTTCGGGGCCTCTCCTCCCCTGCTGCAGACTGGTCGCTCCGACTCCCCTCTGCGCCTCCGTGAACGCCCTTGACACCATGCGTGCCCTGGCCAGCACCGGCGAGGTGATCACGGTCGAGGCGGGCGAGCTGATCTTCCGCTCGGGCGAACCCGGTGCCTGCATGTTCGGCCTGCTCGAGGGCCAGGTGGAACTCAGCTGGAACGGTGACCAGGGCCATGAGCAGATCAATGCCGGCGACGTGTTCGGAGCCGGGGCTCTCGTCACCAGCGAGCACCGGCGCTACGGCGATGCCCGTGCCCTCAGCCGCTGCCGCCTGCTGGTGATGAACCGGGAGAAGTTCCTGTTCGCCGTCCAGGAATCGCCGATGTTCGCCATCGAATTGCTGGGGTCGATCGACCAACGGCTGCGCCACCTCAAGGACTGCACCCGGATCTGAGCGCCTGAGGCGGCGGGGAGCGTCAGCCCCGCTGGAACAGCAGCCGGCGGATCACCCGCTGGGCGATGTCGCCATAGCCCATCTCGCCGGAGAGGATCTGGGCGATCCGGCGCGGGGCCGTCGGCCGCTTGACGCCCAGCTGGTACCCCACCTTCGGCAGCCGGTAGAAGACCTGGGCCATCCGCCGTCCCCAGGCCATGGACTCACCCCATTCCTGGCGCATCGTGGCCGTGTAGCCCTCCAGGGCCAGGGCCTCGCCGGAGAGCCAGTGGTCCACGGCGGTGGCGGCGCGGCAGCCACTCAGCAGGGCCGGTCTGAGCCCCTCCGCCAGGAAGGGATCGCACAGGGAGGCCGCATCGCCGGCGAGCACCAGACCGTCGCCATGCAGGGGGTGGTGGCCATCCCAGATCCGCAGCCGACCGGTGGTGCGCAACCCCGCCTCGGCGGGGAAACCCAGGCTGGGCAGCAGCCTCGCCAGCACGGCCTCGGCCGCCAGGTCCTCCCGGCCGATGAAGGTGCCCAGACCGATGCTGTAGCCGCCATGGCGGGGGAAGGCCCAGCAGAACCCATGGCGCACCAGGCCGAAATCAAACCGGGCGGCGGCGGGATCCTCCACCGGGCCATCCACTTCCACCGACACGGTGGAGGCGTAGCGCGGCTGCCGCGGCCCCAGCCCCAGGGGGCCCGCCAGCCGCGACTCCGAGCCGTCGGCCACCACCACGGCGACGGATTCCAGGTTGGCCGTCGCCCCGTCAGGGGCGCGGATCGCCACGACCCAGCTGCGCTCCCGGCGGGCGATCCGCTCAACCCAGGTGCGGGGATGGAAGCGGGCGCCAGCAGCCACGGCCTGCTCGCTCAGAAAGCTGTCGAGAAGGGAACGCCGCACGATCCAGAAAGGGGCATCGCCCGGAAGCTCCGCCTGCACCGGATCCTCCAGCGCCCAGGTGAAGCACACGCGCCGGATCACCGTGTCGACGGCCGGTCGCAGATCGAACGGGAACAGCTGCTGCACCGAGGCGGCCATCCCCCCGCCGCAGGGCTTGGCGCGCGGGAACGTCGCGCCATCGAGCAGAAGAACGTCGCGGCCCCGGCTGGCGAGATGGAACGCCGCGGCGGCCCCGGCCGCGCCCGCTCCCACCACGATCACCTCGGCGCGGCTGCCGCCCGGGCCGGTCACACCCCTGCCCTCACACCTTGAGGATCTCGGCTTCCTTCTCAGCCAGATGCTTCTCCAGTTCGGCGATGAAGCGGTCGGTGAGTTTCTGGACCTTCTCCTGCTCGTCGCGGCTCTGGTCTTCCGAGAGCTCGCCGTCCTTCTCCTGCTTCTTGATCCGGTCGATGCCGTCGCGGCGGTTGTTGCGCAGCGCCACCTTGCCCTCCTCGGCGTACTTGGCGGCGATCTTGCAGAGCTCCTTGCGCCGGTCCTCGGTGAGCGGGGGGATGTTGATCCGGATCAGCCGGCCGTCGTTGTTGCAGGTGAGGCCGAGATCACTCATGGCGATGGCCTTCTCGATCAGCGCCACCGCCCCGGTGTCGAAGGGCTGGATCTGGATGGTCTGGGAATCGGGGGTGGACAGGCTGGCGAGGGATTTCAGCGGCGTCTCGGCGCCGTAGTACTCGACGCTGATCTTGTCCAGCAGGGAGGGGTTGGCCCGCCCGGTGCGGATGGTGTTGAAGTTGCGCAGGGCGGCTTCCACCGACTTGCGCATGATGGCATCGAGATCCATGGCGGGTGCTCCGGAACGGGGGCTCAGGCGGGGTGGATGCGGGTGCCGATCGGCTCACCCGCGACGGCCCGGCCGATGTTGCCGGGACCGAACAGATCAAACACCACGATCGGAATCGCATTGTCCTTGCAGAGGGCGATCGCGGCGCCGTCCATCACCTCCAGTTCGCTGCTGAGCACCTCGAGGAACGAGAGGCTCTCGTAGCGCCGGGCATCGGGATGCTTGGCGGGATCCTTGTCGTAGACGCCATCGACCTTGGTGGCCTTGAAGACCACATCGGCACCGATCTCGGCGGCCCGCAGCGCCGCGGTGGTGTCGGTGGTGAAGAAGGGGTTGCCGGTGCCGGCCGCGAAGATCACCACCCGTCCCTTCTCCATGTGGCGGATGGCCTTGCGGCGGATGTAGGGCTCGGCCACCTCCTGCATGGAGATGGCGCTCTGCACCCGGGTGGGCACCCCCGCCCGCTCGAGTCCATCCTGGAGCGTGATCGCATTCATCACCGTTGCGAGCATGCCGACGTAGTCGGCCGTGGCCCGGTCCATCCCGGCGGCGCTGCCCTTCAGGCCCCGGAAGATGTTGCCGCCCCCGACGACGATCGCCAGCTGGGTGCCGTCGGCGACGCAGGCCGCCACATCCGAGGCGATCGCCTGGACGATGGCCGGATCGATGCCGTAGCCCTGCTCACCCATCAGCGCCTCGCCGCTGAGCTTGAGGAGCACGCGCTGATAACCCATTGCCGCCACGGATTTGCCGCACCGTAGCAATGGCTCAGGAATGGGTCGGCATTGGCTCAGCAATGGCTGCTTGCTGCCATCTCAGCGTGGGGCCCTTCGGTGTGGGTGTGGGCCATTCAGCGGGGGGCCCATGTCGCCGTGGGCGCACCAGCGCCTTGCCGTGCCGCGGCCCGGGCGCTTGATTAGCCCAAAGCGGAGCGTCCATGGCCCCCGAACCCCTGCCACCCAGCGTGCGGTCGTGCCGGGTGATGGCCAGCCTCACGCTCTCCGCCCTGGAGCGGGCCAGCGGCGAGCAGGGAATCTGGAGAGAGCCCGCCGTGCATCGGGCCCTGCTCGTCAGTGGGCTGTCCGTGCTGATCAGTGGCCTCGGCCTGCTTCAGGAGGACCTGGGGCCCGGGAAGGGCTGAGCCCGCCTGCTCAGTATTCGATTCCGGGCTGGGCCTTCACGCCCTGCTCGCGGAAGGGATGGCGCAGCAGCTTCATCTCGGTCACCAGATCCGCCCGTTCCAGAAGGGACGCGGGTGCGCCCCGGCCCGTCAGGGCCACATGGGTCAGGGGCGGACGCAGGGCCAGACCCTCCAGCACCTGCTCCACCGCCAGGTAGCCGAGCTTCAGCGCCACGTTCACCTCATCCAGCACCACGAGGCGGCGACCAGGATCCGCCAGGTACTGCCGTGAGCGTTCCCAGGCCTGCTGCACCAGCTGGCGGTCCCGATCCCGGTCCTGGGTCTCCCAGGTGAAGCCCTCCCCGAGGGCATGCCAGTGGAGTGCCTCGCCGAACAGCTCCAGGGCCCGGGCCTCACCGGGTTGCCAGCCCCCCTTGATGAACTGCACCACGGCCACCCGTTCCCCGTGGCCGAGGGTGCGCAGCACCAGGCCCAGGGCCGCCGTGGTCTTGCCCTTGCCCTCGCCGGTGAAGACGAGCACCAGACCCTTCTCGAGGTTCCGTTCGGCCACCCGCTGGCGCTGCACCTCCTGGCGTCGGGCCATGCGCCGCCGGTAGGCCTCCTGATCGCGTTCCGGAGCCAGATCACCTCCCGGGCCGAGCTCCTGGGCGATCTGATCCAGGGGCGAGTCCGAGCCGGCCTCGCTCATGGCCTGAGTCGAGGCCTCAGTGATGGCCTCAGTCATGGCCTCGGTCGTGGGTGTGGTCATCACAGGAAGCTCACGGCAGGTCGGTCCTGACAGGGCGGATCCCCCACTCTGGCCAACCGTCCGCCCCCTCAGGCGGCCTGGGCGCTGCGGCCGTGGCGGGAGAGGGCCGCATCGACGGCCTGCTGCTGATCGCGGCGGGTGATCCAGTGGTGGTAGGTGCGGGTGTGAATCGCCACGGAGTGGCCCATCATCCGCGCCGCCACGGTGTCGGGCAGTCCGATGTGGATGGTGCGCACAGCCCAGGCATGGCGGAGGTCGTAGGGGGTGATCGGCAGCCCGTAGCGGCGGAACTGCTCGGCCACGCGGCGGCCGACCTGCTGGAGGGTGGTGCGGCGCAGATCCGTGCACACCGGCGGCAGGGCAGCCAGGACGGCCCCATGACCGCCCATCCCCAGCCGTTCAAGCCCGAAACGGTCGACCCAGTCCGGCTGGAAGGGCCACACCTGGTGCTCACCGGTCTTGCTGGTGGGCAGCACCCGGATCACGCGATCCCCCCCGGGAGCCAGGGCCGTGAGATCCGTGAAGAAGATTTCATGGTTGCGCAGGCCGTAGGTGGCCATCAGGCCATAGGCCAGCCGCCAGGCGGGATTGGGCACCTGCTCCACCAGCCGCAGGATCAGCTCGTCGCTGGGGAGCTGGCGGAAGCGGGCGGTGTGCAGGCCGTAGCCGCCGGCATGGTCCCCCCAGTCCGCGGGGAGCTCCAGCTGCAGGTGGCGGGCCAGGGCCGCCAGGGCGGTGCCGCACTGCAGCCGGCTGCGGCTGCCGGGCTCGTAGCTCTCCAGGGTGCGCCGCAGCAGCTCCTGGCCGACCGGCACCCCCAGGGCCGCCCCCTGCTGTTCCAGGCGCCGCAGATAGGGGCGGTAGGCGGCGGTCCAGGTGCTGCGCGCCCCGGCGGGGTTGCGGCGACGACGGGGATCGGCGAAGAAGGCGTCCTCGAAGCTCTGCAGCGGGGCGGCCCTGCGCTCACCGCTGCCGGGACCGGGAGCGGGCCGATCCGGCAGCGGCGCCGCAGACGATGGACTGCTCCAGTGGCGCCAGTCGAAGCCATCGAGCTCGAGCTGGCGCTGAACCTCCCGCAACCGCCCGAGCGCCTCCCACACCCCGGCCTCGTTGGCCGGCAGGGCCAGGCTGATGCGCTGCACCGGGCGCCGCGCCGTTCCCTGCCGGCAGGGCAGGGGGCCGCGCAGCCCGAGCCGGCCACCGCGACGCTCCAGTCGCAGACGGATGCCTGCGATGGCCAGCCGGGCATTGTGGTCGGCGATCAGCCGGTCCACGCGTCCGCCGGACGGGACAGAGGCCGCGTCCGCAGCAGCCGTGACAGCCTCCGCAGGGGCGGAGGCACCATCCAGCGTGGCGGCAGGGGGAGAAATGGCCGGGCGACCGACTGCGCCAGACCCTATCGATCGCCGCCGCACACCGCCAGAGCCCGGCGGCAGCGTTACGCTCACCGCCTGTACGCCGGACGGGACTCGGGGCATGGCCAAGGTTGGCGTGCTGTTGCTGAACCTCGGGGGCCCCGAGCGGATCCAGGACGTCGGGCCGTTCCTGTACAACCTGTTTTCCGATCCGGAGATCATCCGTCTGCCCAACCCCGCCCTCCAGAAGCCGCTGGCGTGGTTGATCAGCAGCCTCCGGGCCGGGAAGTCCCAGGAGGCCTACCGCTCGATCGGCGGGGGCTCACCGCTGCGCCGCATCACCGAACAGCAGGCCAGGGAACTGCAGAGCACCCTCCGCCAACGGGGCATCGAGGCCACCAGCTACGTGGCCATGCGCTACTGGCACCCCTTCACCGAGTCGGCAGTCGCCGACATCAAGGCCGATGGCATCGAGGAGGTGGTGGTGCTTCCTCTCTACCCCCACTTCTCGATCAGCACCAGCGGCTCGAGCTTCCGCGAACTCCAGCGTCTGCGCCAGACCGATCCCGGCTTCGCGCACCTGCCGATCCGCTGCATCCGCAGCTACTACGACGACCCCGGCTACATCGGCGCCATGGCCGAGCTGATTGCCCGCGAAATCCAGGCCTGTCCCGAGCCCGCCACCGCCCATGTGTTCTTCAGTGCCCACGGGGTGCCCAAGAGCTATGTGGAGGAAGCCGGCGATCCCTACCAGCAGGAGATCGAGGCCTGCGCGCAGCTGATCATGGAGAGGCTGGAACGCGACCTGGGCCATCGCAATCCGTTCACCCTGGCCTACCAGAGCAGGGTCGGCCCGGTCGAATGGCTGAAGCCCTACACCGACGACGCCCTCCACGAGCTCGGCGGCCAGGGTGTGAAGGATCTGGTGGTCGTGCCGATCAGCTTCGTGAGCGAACACATCGAGACGCTCGAGGAAATCGACATCGAGTACCGGGAGATCGCCACCGAGTCCGGCATCACCAACTTCCGCCGCGTGCCGGCCCTCGACACCACCCCCACCTTCATCAGCGGTCTGGCCGATCTCGTCCAGCACGCCCTCGAGGGCCCGGAGGTCAACCTCGACCAGGCCGCCGCCCTCTCCACCAAGGTCAAGCTCTACCCCCAGGACAAGTGGGCCTGGGGATGGAACAACAGCTCGGAAGTGTGGAACGGCCGCTTGGCGATGGTGGGCTTTTCCGCTTTCCTGCTGGAACTGCTCAGTGGACGGGGACCGCTCCATGCCCTGGGACTGCTCTGAACCCCAGCGGCGGGCAGCCAGACGCGTGCACCGGTGGCTCGCCCTGGCCTCGGCCCTGCTGCTGGGCACCCTGCTGGCCCCCCCGCGAGCGGCGAGCGCCAACCCCTGGAGGCTCGGTGCCTTCCCGGTTGCCCAGTTCGCCGGCTACACCAGCGCCTTCGGCATGCGGGTCCATCCCCTGGCCGGGGATCGGCGCCCCCACTACGGCCTGGACATCGCCGCACCGATGGGGTCGCCGATCCGCAGCTGGTGGGCCGGCGTGGTTCAGGAGGTCATCAACGATGGTGGCTGCGGCGTCGGGCTGGTGATCCGCTCCGGCGGGTATGAGCACATCTACTGCCATCTCTCCGGCCGGGCGGTCGGGGACGTGTACCAGAGCGGCTCCGTCCGTCTGGCCACGGGTATCGGGGTGCGCACCGGCCAGGTCATCGGCCATGTGGGCAT
>NZ_JBKKKY020000080.1:0-10733 GCF_046613545.2 Aphanothece microscopica RSMan92
TCCTGCGCGCATCCTGATCGGGATGCTGCTCGACAAGTTCGGGCCACGGATCACGTATTCGACACTGCTCGTCTTCTCGGCGATACCCTGCCTTCTCTTCGCCGCTGCACAAGACTTCAGTCAGTTGGTGGTGGCACGCCTGATGCTCTCGATCGTGGGGGCTGGATTCGTGATTGGCATCCGCATGGTGGCGGAATGGTTTCCCCCCAAGGAGATCGGTCTGGCCGAGGGTATCTACGGCGGTTGGGGGAATTTCGGTTCCGCCTTCTCGGCGCTCACCCTCGTCATCGTGGCGGGTTGGCTTTCCTTCAGTGGGGGCTTTGAGGTGGATGGCGTGATCCTCAACTGGCGCGGGGCCATTGCTCTGACGGGCATCATTGCGGGTGTTTACGGGTTCATTTATTTCTTCAGCGTCACCGATACGCCTCCCGGCAAGACCTACCAGCGGCCGGCCAAGACCGCTGGCCTCGAAGTGACGTCGATGAAGGACTTCTGGGGGCTGATTGGCATGAATGTGCCCTTCGCGGCCATTCTTGCGGTTCTGGCCTGGCGCCTTCAGAAGGTGAAGTTCCTCACGGGCAGTGGCTACACCATTGCGCTCTTGCTCGTCCTGGCGTTCTTCGTGTTCCAGACCTGGGGCATCATTCGCACCAACAAGGATCTCCTCACCGGTCGCAAGACCTATCCCAAGGAGGACCGCTACGAGTTCAAGCAGGTGGCCATTTTGGAGCTCACCTACATCGTGAATTTCGGCTCCGAGCTGGCCGTGGTCTCCATGTTGCCCACCTTCTTCGAGACCACCTTTGAGTTGCCGAAGGCCACTGCGGGCATCCTGGCCTCCGCTTTCGCCTTCGTGAACCTGGTGGCCCGCCCGGGTGGAGGACTCCTCTCGGACAAGCTCGGCTCCCGCAAGTCCACCATGGGCTTCCTCACCGTTGGCCTGGGAATCGGCTACCTGGTAATGAGCATGATCAAGCCCGGCACCTTCACCGGTACCGCGGGGATTGCCCTCGCCCTGGTGCTCACCATGGCCTGCTCCTTCTTCGTGCAGGCTGGCGAAGGATCCACCTTTGCGATGGTGCCGCTGGTGAAGCGTCGCGTGACCGGCCAGATCGCCGGCATGGTCGGTGCCTACGGCAACGTCGGTGCCGTGGCCTACCTCACCATCTACAGCCTTCTGCCCCTCTGGATGTCAGGGGCGTCGGATGCCGAGCCAACCCCCGCGGTGATCGCGGCCTCCAACAGTGCCTTCTTCCAGGTGCTGGGTGTGGCGGGTCTGGTCGTCGGATTCATGTGTTATTTCTTCCTCAAGGAGCCGAAAGGATCCTTCGCTGAAGAGCACGAAGGGGAATCCCCCGCGGCCCCGCTGCCAACGGTCTGAAATCCCGGCAGGCCCCAGGCCTGCCTTTCAGTTTTTCCCTTCCATGGCTGCGTCCCCGTCCGGTTCCACCCACTCCCAATGCCCCTACTGCGGGGTGGGTTGTGGGCTGGAGCTCATGCCGCCGGCGGTCAAGAACCAGCCCACCCGACGGGATGCCCAGGGTCTTCCCATCTGGGGAGCCCGGGGGGACCGCAGCCATCCCTCCAGCCTGGGCCAGGTGTGCATCAAGGGGGCCACGGTCTGCGAGACCCTCGCCGGCGGACGGTTGGCCACCCCCCTGGCCCGCCGTTCCCTCGATGAGCCCTTCCAGCCGATCAGCTGGGACGAGGCGCTCGACCGCATCGTCGACCGGATGCGCACCAGCCTGCAGGCCCGGGGGCCCCAGGCCCTCGCGATGTACGGCTCGGGTCAGTTCCACACCGAGGACTACTACGTCGCCCAGAAGCTGTTCAAGGGCGCGCTGGGCACCAACAATTTCGACGCGAACTCCCGGCTCTGCATGAGCTCGGCCGTCGCCGGCTACACCCGCAGCCTCGGCTCCGATGGTCCGCCGTGCTGCTACGAGGATCTCGACCACTGCAGCGTGGCGTTCCTGATCGGCACCAACACCGCCGAGTGCCATCCCGTGCTGTTCCAGCGGCTGCTCAAACGCAAGCGGCGGCAGTCGGACAGCCTGACGATCGTGGTCGTCGATCCCCGTGAAACCGCCACCAGCGACGCGGCGGACCTCCACCTGGCCATTCGCCCCGGGACGGACCTCGTGCTGCTGCATGGGGTGGCCCACCTGCTGCTCCGCCAGACCGCCATCGATTTCGAGTTCATCGAGGGTGAGACCGAGGGATTTGCGGCCTATGCCGAGCTGGTCCAGGCCTGGACCCCCGACCGGGTCAGCCGGATCTGCGGCATCCCTGAATCCAGCCTGGGGCAACTGGCCGCGCTCTGGGGGCAGAGCGCCAGCGTGCTCAGCCTCTGGTCGATGGGTGTCAACCAGAGCGTGGAGGGCACCGCCACGGTGGCGGGACTGATCAACCTCCACCTGCTCACCGGTCAGATCGGGAAAGTGGGAGCCGGGCCGTTCTCCCTGACGGGACAGCCCAACGCCATGGGGGGGCGGGAAGCGGGGGGACTGGCCCACCTCTTGCCGGGCTACCGCACTGTCACTAATGCAACGCACCGCGCCACCGTGGAGGCGGCGTGGGGGTTCGCCCCGGGGGCCATCGATGCCCGCCCCGGCCTGGCGGCCTGGCAACAGGTGGAGGCGATGGAGGCCGGCGAGCTCGACCTCTGGTGGGTGGCCGCCACCAATCCCCTGGTGAGCATGCCCAACCTGGAACGGGTCAAGGCGGCAATGCGGCACTGCCCCCTGGTGGTGGTGAGCGACGCCTATGCCAACACCGAGACGGCCCAGTACGCCCACCTGCTGCTTCCCGCCGCCCAGTGGAGCGAGAAGGCTGGGGTGATGGTGAATTCAGAGCGCCGGGTCACCCTCTGCCCGGCATTCCGGCAGCCTCCGGCCCAGGCCCGCCCCGACTGGGAGGTGTTCGCCGAGGTGGGCCGTCGGCTCGGATTCGTGGATCAGTTCGGCTATGCCTCCGCCGCCGAGGTCTACGCCGAGTTCTGCCAGCTCACGGCCGGTCGGCTCTGCGACCACTCCGGGCTCAGCCATGGGCTGCTGGAGGCCGAGGGGCCGCAGCAGTGGCCCTTTCCAGCCGGCAGCGCGCCCACCACGGCGTCGAAGCGTCTCTACACCGATTTCCGCTTCGCCACCCCGAGTGGGCGGGGCCGGTTCATCGCCGAACACCCCCTCGGCCTGGCCGAGCCTCCCTGTGAGGCCTACCCCCTGGTGCTCACGGTTGGTCGCTATCTGGGGCAGTGGCACACCATGACCCGCACCGGTCGGGTGGCCCGGCTGAACGCCATGCATCCCGAGCCCCTGCTGGAGATCCACCCGGAGGATGCCTACCCCCTGGGACTGGAGTCGGGTGACCAGGCCGCCATCACCTCCCGACGCGCCACCCTCAGCGCGCGGGTGGATGTGACCGAGCGCATCCGACCCGGCACCGTCTTTCTGCCCATGCACTGGGGTTTCCTGCAGGATCCGCCCTGTGAGGCCAACGCCCTGCTGCACGAGCAGGCCTGCCCGATCTCGAAGCAGCCCGAGCTCAAGGCCACGGCCGTCTCCGTGGCGGCCGTTCCCCATGGCCTCCCGATGGCCGGCGGCCAACGGCTCAGCGCCAAGGTTCAGGGCAGCATCTCGACCAGCGCAGCCTCCAGGTTGTGATGGTCATGGCCGGGGCGGGCCAGCTTGCAGAGGGCGAACCGCTCGAGTTCCGAGAGGCTGGTCCACTGGCCTGGCAGCTGCGGGTGGCCCAGGGAGGCGGCTGAGTCACACAGCTCCGCGGGTGGGGAGCCCGCGTGTTGCCACGGGGCTGCGGTGGGAATGGCCATGGGTCTCACGCCACCGTCGGCCATGCCGGAGGTCCGTTCCCGCAGGAACGTGGCCATGGCCTCCAGGGCCGCGGGGCTGTCATCCCACAGCACCAGCTGCTGCCGTTCTGGTTCGGTGAGGGCGAGCCAGTGGTTGAGGCGGAGCTTGGTGCCGGCCAGATCCAGCTTGCGCCGCAGGCAGAGGGGGATGCAGCGCCAGCTGCCCACGAAATCCCGCTCGAAGGCGAAGCAGTGCGAGGCCTGGTGGGTTCCTTCAGGGAGCATCGTGTCGCCAGGCGATCAGTGCACGCAGCTGACGCAGCGCTGACCCGTCCTGCAGGAGTTCGTGGGTCCGCTCCAGCCCCGCGCTCAGGGTCTCGCAGATCCCGCCGAGCCAGAGGTAGGCGGCGGCGTTCCATTGCAGGGCGGCCGCCAGCTCCCCTTGTCCACCGAGGGCAGCCAGGGCCTGCTGGCGCCAGCTGTCCAGGTCGGTCCAGAGGGCGTCCGGGCCGTAACAGCCGTGGTCGCGGGGGTGGAGGATCAGCCGCTCACCCTGCCCGCCATGGGCCCGCGCGGTGATGCAGGCCCTGCTGATCGGCAGATCGGTGCTGCCTTCCAACCCCTTCACCGTGACCACATCCGTCTCGCCGCTCAGCTCCAGGGCCCTCCAGGCACGGCTTTCGGTGGGCGGGTGCACGAACCCGCTCACCAGCAGGTGCGGGCCTCGGTGCGCGGTCCAGAGAAGCTCCAGGCTGGCGACCGGGGGCCTCTTGCCGAGATCGTCCCGGATGGGGGTGAGCCGTTCCGCCAGCGGGAAGTGGTCCGGCTGGTGCACGAGCGCCAGACGGTGGAGGCTGAGCCCCTGCTGCACGGTCGCCAGGGAAAGGTTCTGAAGATCCAGGCCGAGGGCGTGGAAGAGCTCCATCGCCGTGACGCCGTACTTCACCGGCATGCGGGCCCCACCATGCAGCACCACCGGCAGCCCCGCGGCAGCCAGAACGAGGGAGGTCAGGGGGTAGAGGGGGGCGGTGCGGGTCCGGCCGTCGAAGGGCATGCCGAAGCAGATGGCCGCCCGTTCCGTGTGCAGGGCCGGGCCCAGATCCCGGTACACATCCAGCATGCCCGAGAGCTCCTGCGGCTCCGGTCGCCGGATGCGGTGGGCGATCAGGAAGGCGCCGATCTGGGCGGGGCTGGCCTCCTCCTGCAGCATCAGCATGAGGGCGTCCCGGGCCTCCTCCCGGCTCAGGCCCCGGCCGGTGTGTTCACCGCTGCCGATCTTCTGGAGATAACGCTTGAAGCGCTCCCGCCCCGATGGGGAGGGAGCGCCTGGCTGGGTCGGTGGTTTCCGAAGTCCGCTGCCTTCGGATGACGAGCTGAGGGAGGCGATGCTGGCTGGAGTTGGGGTGGCAGGCATCGCCATCAAGGGTGGGGTGGAACGCCTGCAGCTGGAAAACGTGACCTCATTGTCCACGGACTGGGCGCTTCGGGACTCCCATTCGCTACCGACTGGGACCGTCGTGGACAGGCAAGCGACAAAGAAGTATCAACGGATACGAAAAACATCCTTAAGGTGTCAGCGCCCGCTTGGTTCGTGTCGGTTCGGTACCAACCACTGCATCGGAGGGGCCCCTCGGCTCATCAAAGTCGCTGCCCCATCCACTGTTTCCATGCAGTTCGCTGCCTCACTCGGGCTTTTGCTTGGGGTTCTCCACGGCCTCTGGTCGGTCGATCTGCACGCCTCCAGGGCCGGATCGGTCCCCGCGGGCTTCGCCACGACCGTCTTTGGGGATGAAGCGGGCTTCCGATAATCGAGGTGGTTCCTGATCTGGAAGGTTTGCCATGGCCACTCCGCTGCACACCACCCGCGCCGAAGCCTCTCCCCTCGGCGTCGCCCTGGCGTTCCTCGGCATGTTCGTCGTCGGCTCCCTCGGGGTCCAGCTGCTGTCGACCCTCCCCCGCGACGCCGGCCAGGCTTCCGCCACGGCCCAGTCCGCCAGCGCCCAGCCCGCCCCTGTCGTTGCCCACCAGGCCACCCTCTGGAGCAGCCTCGGCGAGCGCTGAACTCCCAGCTTCTGCTGACCTCCGGGTTCAGCCCTCCGCACATCGCTTGTTTTGGCCCCCTTCGCGCCACCTGTCGCGGCGCCAGGGGGCTTTTGTGTGCTGTCGCCCACCGATGGGTCCCGGTTCCGGCGGATCCGTAACGGTCACGACACAAGGTCCCAGCCCCGGCCAGCAAACTTGATTTGAGCCGTGACCCACGGTCTCCAGCAACGCGTGGTGCGCTGCTGCGCTCATTTCCAAGGCGACGCATCCCTCATCGGCGTTCGCCGGCCGCTCCCACCCAGATTTCCGCACGGGTTTGCCGGTGAATGGCGACACCAGGGTCATGACCACGAACACTGCGTCCTTCAGGCGCGCCGCCGGGCGCGTCCTTCCCTGTTCCCATGAGTTCCTCTCCTGTCTCCGGCGATTCCGCTCCCGCCCTCAGCAAGCTTGAGCTGGCGAAGGCCGAGCTGTGTGGTCTGGATCTGCGTCCCCGTCTCGCCGAGCTGGCCCAGGAGGGTTGGGAGTCCCTCGATGAGGCGACCCTCACCGTCCGGCTCAAATGGCTGGGCATCTTTTTCCGCCCGGTGACCCCGGGCCGCTTCATGCTCCGGCTCCGGCTGGCCAATGGCGTCGTCCAGGCCGACCAGCTGGAGCTGCTGGCGGAGACCGTGGACCGCTGCGGTGAACACGGCAGTGCCGACATCACCACCCGTCAGAACATCCAGCTGCGGGGACTGTTGTTCGAGGACATGCCTCCCCTGCTGGAAGCGATGGACCGCCTCGGTCTCACCAGTCGCCAGTCCGGCCACGACAACCCCCGCAACATCACCGGCAACCCCCTCGCCGGGATCGATCCCGAGGAGATTGTGGACACCCGGCCGCTGGTGCAGGCGATTCAGGCCCGTCTCTTCCAACCGGATGGCCCCCGGAACCTGCCCCGCAAGTTCAACGTGGCCGTGGGGGGAGCCCCGGACAGCTTCCTGCTGCACAACGACCTGGCCTTCCTGCCCGCCACGCACGAGGGACGCCTGGGCTTCACGGTGATGGTGGGGGGCTTCTTCTCGGCCCAGCGCAACGAGCTGGCCATCCCCCTGGGCGTCTGGCTGGAGGGCGATCAGCTGCCGGACTTCACCCTGGCGGTGCTCCACCATTTCGAGCAATGCGGCAACCGCGCGGCCCGCAACAAGAGCCGTCTGATGTACCTCATCGACGCCCTCGGCATGGAGGCCTACCGGGCTGCGGTGGTGGCGGCCTATGGGGCCCTGGCGGGCGGTGATGCCGCCTCGCGCCTCGCCACCCACGACGGCACCCACCTGGTGAACCGGGCTCCCCGCGACGGCCTCGGATGGAACCCCCAGCGCCAGGACGGTCTCGCCTGGATGGGCCTGCATGTCCCCATGGGCCGGCTGGATGCCGAAACGATGCTGGAGCTGGCCCGCCTGGCCCGCACTTACGGCAGCGGGGAGCTGCGCCTCACCGAGGCCCAGAACGTCCTGATCCCCAACGTGCCCCTGGAGCGCGAGAGCGCCCTGAGGGCCGAACCGCTGCTGCAGCGCTTCCGACCGGAACCCAGTGCGCTTCAGGCGGAAGCCGTGAGCTGCACGGGCAATGCCTACTGCAGCTTTGCGTTGATCCCCACCAAGGGCACCGCCCAGGCCCTGGTGGAGGAGCTGGAGCGCCGGGTTGAACTCCCCCATGCGGTGCGGACCCACTGGACCGGCTGCCCGAACGCCTGCGGGCAGCCCTACATGGGCCAGATCGGCCTGATGGGGGCCAAGGCCCGCAAGGACGGCGAGATGGTGGAGGCCGCCAAGATCTTCCTGGGCGGCTCCATGGGAGCCGATCCCAAGCTGGCCGAGCTTCACGACAAGGGCGTGCCCCTCAGCGAGCTGCCCGACGTGATGGAGCAGCTGCTGGTCGAGCGCTTCGGTGCGCGGCGGAAGGCCGCCCAGCCCTGAACCCCCGGGTCCTCAGCCAGGCCGGTGCTTGCCAGGAAGTGCGCCGTTCGCTCGCCTGGGTCTCGCTCCAGGCCCGGTCGAGCGCCAGCAGGGCACCCCGGTCTTCCGTGTCCACGCCGGCATACAGCAGGTGGGTGACCCGGTCGGGATCCAGGCCGAGCTGGCCGACCTCCTTCCAGAGCGCCTCGGTCCGATGCGGGTCCGCTGCCTGGAACTGGGCCTTGGCCAGTTGGCCGACCAGGGAAACCAGGATCTGCTGCTCCCGGAGGGCGTCCAGGTCCGGGCGGGGGGACGGCCGGTTGGGCAGGCGGCTGGCTGTGCTGACGGGACCTCGCATCACTGTCCTTGACGACTTGACCCCTTGCTAAAGCTGCTGCCCATGGGACGCGCGTTTTCCTCATCAAACGTATCCGTCGCGACCGTTTTGCCCCCTGGTGCCCCCTCCGTTCAGACACCGGCGGTGCCATCGTTGGAGCCCGGCCGGGTTGGGGGAGGTGTGCCTCTGGAGCCGACGTCCCTGCCCGAGACCGGCACCGTGGAGCGCTGGCCTTGGCTGCAGCAGCTCCGCCGCAGCCGGGATGTTCCGCTCGAGCCCTGGCTCGAGGCGATCGAGACCGGCCGGATCCGTCTCGAGCAGGATCTTCTGGCCGCCCTGGCGGAGCGGCTGACGGTTCCGGCGGTGCGGCGCCTGCTGCGCTGCTGGCTGGCCAACGAGAAGGCCGAACCCGCCCTGCTTGCGGTGCTGGGCCGCTTTCGCGATCCGGACTGCGCTGGCCAGATCCGCCAGGCCCTGCAGGGGGCAGGCCCGGAGCGCATGGCCCTGCTGCTGCCGTTGCTGGGGTACCAGCGCGATCCCGCCGATTTTGCGCTGCTCCGCGGCTCGGTGCTGGCTCCCCAGCCTTCCCCCACCCGCAGGGCCGCCCTCGAGGGCCTGGCTGTGGGGCTGCCCGCCTGGCCCCCGCAGGCCCTGCGGGATCTGCTGCGGCAGCTCGCCTTCGATCTTGACACCCGGCTGGCCGGGACCGCGGTGGATCTGCTCGCCCGCTTGCCCCAGCCCCGGCTGGCCCTGGCGAGGTTGGCCCCCGAGCGGCTGGATCCCGGGCTCGACCAGCGCCGTCGCCGCCGCCTGGCTGCCATCCCCGCCCATCCCCTGGTGCTCGTGGTGCACGGGCGTGGCGGCGGGTTGATCCCGGCGGAGGTCCGTGCCCTGGCTGGGGAGCTGGAGCGTCGCCGCCGCTCCCCGGTGGTGCTCCAGGCTCTCACCGCCCAGGGCCCGGAGACGGATCCGCTTCAGACCCGCCAGGCCGCCCCGGGGGAGCCGGTCACCCTGGTTCCGCTGCTCCTCCTGCCCGGTGGTCACGTCTGCCGGGATCTGCCGTTGGTGAAGGCCCACTGGCGTGCCAGCGGGCCTGTCCATCACCTCCCGTTCCTCGGCTCCTGGCCTGCCTGGCAGCAGGCGTTGCGCCGCGAACTGGTGGCCCTGCGGGGCCCGGTCACGTTGCTCCACCACCCCTTGAACGGGCCCCTTGCCGCGCGCTACCTCCGCCATCTGGAGCAGGTCTGCAACGCCACCTGCCTGGCCACTCCATACAGTGCGGCGGATTCCGGTGAGCTCTCGTCGGTGCTCGCAGACCCCGCTCAGCGTCCTGTCCTCCCCCTGGTCCTGGCGTCCAACCGCCTCACCGAGGGCCTGCCGGCCTGGTGCGGCACTCCCCTCCTCCAGCGTGCGGGGCTGCGGGACGCCCTGCTCGAGATGCTCGCCGCCCTGCCATGAGTTCCGACTCCACGGGAGGCATGGTCCTGCCCTACGGCACGGTGTACCTGGTGGGGGCCGGGCCTGGCGATCCTGAACTGCTCACCCTGAAGGCCCATCGCCTGCTGTCCCGGTGTGACGCCCTCGTCCATGACGCGCTGGTGCCGAAGGCCCTGCTGGACCTGGTCCCGGACCACTGCGAACGGCATTTCGTGGGCAAGCGCCGGGGGCATCATTCGGTCCCCCAGCCCAGCACCAATGCGGTGCTGGTGGAGCTGGCCACGCGCCACCGCACGGTCGTGCGGCTTAAGGGTGGTGATCCGTTTCTTTTCGGCCGCGGCGGTGAGGAGGCCGCCCACCTGGCGGCGCGGGGCATTCCCGTCGAGGTGGTTCCCGGTGTGACGTCCGGCATCGCCGCGCCGGCCTACGCCGGCATCCCGGTCACCCATCGCCGCGCCGGCTCGAGCGTGACCTTCGTGACGGGCCATGAGGAGGTCGACAAGCGCCGGCCCGGGGTGGATTGGCAGGGTCTGGCCCGTTCCAGCGACGGTCTGGTGATCTACATGGGCCTGCACAACCTGGAGAGGATCTGCATGGAGCTGATGGCCGGAGGCCTGGACCCGGCCACCCCGGCGGCGGTGATCCAGCAGGGCACCGTGCTCGGCCAGCGCACGCTGGTGGCACCCCTGGGAGTCCTGGCGGAGCGGGTGGCGGAGGAGGGCCTGGCCTCGCCCTCCATTGTCGTGGTGGGGCGTGTGGTGGCGGAGCGGGTCGAAGCCTGTGCTCCAGCGCCAGCCGATGCCGAGATGCCGATCCCGTTCGACGTGGGAGACGGGATCGCCCGGATTCCGTAGCCAGCAACACCCGCCTTCTGGTGATCCCCTGATGAAGTTGGAGTTCCCTCCCCCAACTTCTGCGCAGCGTGCCCGACCCACGATCCATTCCCCGCTCCCGACGCGTGAACAGGTCCTGGGGCGCCCGCCCGCCCGCGGCGTCTTCGGCGGCCCGTCGTCGGGCACCGGCCGGTGTGTCATCCCCTTCCAGCGGGAGTCAGTTCGAGCGTGACCTGATGGCCATGCGGCAGGTGTGGGACCTCCTTCGAACCGGTGCCGTGCGCATGTGGGGTGAGATCGGGCGCACCACCTGATTGGCCTTGCCCACCACCATC
>NZ_JBKKKY020000081.1:0-10360 GCF_046613545.2 Aphanothece microscopica RSMan92
TGTCGGTCGCACCTTCATCCAGCCCACCCAGGCGATGCGGGAGGCCGGGATCCGCGTCAAGCTGAATCCCCTTCCCGATGTGCTGGCCGGCAAGCGGGTGGTGGTGATCGATGACTCGATCGTGCGTGGCACCACCAGCCGCAAGCTGGTCGCGGCCCTCCGCGATGCCGGTGCCACCGAGGTGCACATGCGGATCAGTTCACCCGCCGTGACCCATCCCTGCTTCTACGGCATCGACACCGACACCCAGGACCATCTGATTGCGGCGCGGCTCACCCTGGAGGAGATCACCAGCCACCTGGGTGTCGATTCGCTTGCCTACCTCAGCAAGGAAGGCATGGTGGAGGCTGCCCAGGCCGAGTCTTCCCACTTCTGCACGGCCTGTTTCGACGGCCAGTACCCGATCGAGATGGACGAGTCGGTGCGCTCCAGCAAGCTGATGCTCGAACCCGCCGGCATCGCCGCCACGGTTCACTGAGGGCCATCCTGCCCTGACAGAAAGTCGCCACAGGCGGCGGAAGGGCTCACCCCCAGGTCGGCTCAGGCAAGCAGGGGAATGAGCCGGCGCACCGCTTCGCCCGGGCGCAGGCTGAGCTCAAGGCCGGCGCCGTTCGGATCCTGGAGATCCAGGTTCCCCGGGACGAGTCGACCACTGCGGCTCTCCCCCACCAGCACCCCCACCACCGAGGCGGCGCCATCGCACAGGTCCACCAGCGTGTCGCCGCGGCGGCTGAAGCGCACCCCGATCTGGCCCAGATCGCCCCGTTGGCAGCGACGCAGACCGTCCAGGCTCAGCCGCTTGACCACCCCGCCGCTGCTGGCCAGCAGCACCGAGCCGCCCGCTTCGACGCAGGCCGCTCCGACGACCCGCTCCTCCGGCAGCAGCCGCATCAGCACCGGTCCCTGGGCGGTGCGACCCATCAGGGGCACCTGGCTGTCCTGCAGCGGCAACCGCAGCATCCGACCCGTGCTGCTCCCCACCACCAGATCTTCCCCCTCGCGGCAGAGGACCACCCGCTGCAGGACCACCCCTTCCTTGAGTTTGAGGACCGTGGCCGCCCGGCCTGACAGTTCCTGGAATTCCTCCAGCGGCAGCCGCTTGAAGCGACCGTCGCTGCTGAGCAGGCCGAGGCTCAGGCCTCCGCTCTCGCCGCCCTCCGGCAGGGGCATCACCTGCACCACGGTGGCGCCATCCAGGCTGTCGGGCAGGAAGCGCTCCAGCAGACCGGGCTGCTGACCGGCGAATTCCCAGCGCAGCAGCGCCACGCGGCCGTCGGCGGTGAAGGCCAGCACCTGGGGCTGGCGGGCCACCGGCACCATCACCTGGCCCGGTGCGGGATGGTCGCCCAGATCGACGGGTTCATCGAGGTGCAGCCGGCCCAGCACCTGGGGGCTCACCACCTTCACCGCCCCGTCGGCCTGGATCACCAGCCGGCTGTCCGTCGCGAGGGCCTCGTAGGCCTGCTGACGCTGCAGCTCGGCATTCGGGCGGATGGCGGCCGCCCGCTGGGCCACCAGGTCATCGCCGCCCTCCACCAGGCGGGTGCGGCGCGGGGTGGCAAACCGTTTCCTGAGCGCCTTGAATTCCGCCACCATCGCCTCCAGCAGGCTGCCGCGGTCCTCGAGCAGGTGGCGCAGCCGGGTGCGCTCCTGACGGAGTTCCTCGGATTCCTTGCGCAGGCTTTCCTGCTCCAGACCGGTGAGGCGGCGCAGGGGCATGGCCAGAACGGCATCGGCCTGACGTTCGCTCAGATCGAGATGGACCTGCAGGCTTGCCCTGGCGCTGGCGGCATCGGCGGCCGCGGTGATCATGGCGATCACCTGGGGCAGGGCATCGAGGGCCTTGATCAGGCCCTCCACCACCTCCAGCCGGTCTTCACAGCGCTGGAGCGCATGGCGGGTTCTCCGGACCAGGGTCAGCTCCCGGTAGGCCAGGAACTCCTCCAACATGCGGCGGAGGCTCAGCTGGACAGGCTGCCCGTTGACCAGGGCCAGCAGGATGGCGCCGAAGTTGCTCTGCAGGGCGGTGCGGCGCTGGAGCTCCCCCAGCACGGTCTCAGCGCTGGCGTCGCGGCGGAGCTCCACCACCACCCGCATGCCGTCGCGATCGCTCTCGTCACGGATGTCGGCGATGCCGCCGATCTTGCCGTCGTTCACCTGCTCGGCCAGCTTCTCGATCCAGCCGGCCTTGCTGAGCTGGTAGGGGAGTTCGGTGATCACCACGGCACTGCGGCGGTGCCGGCCCTTGCCGGGCTGCACTTCCTCGATGTGGGCCACGCCCCGCATCGGGATGCTCCCCCGGCCCACCAGGTAGGTGTCGCGCACACCGCTGCCCAGCAGCACCTCCCCGCCGGTGGGGAAATCCGGGCCTGGCACCAGGGCCAGAAGCTTCTCATCGGTCAGGTCGGGCTTGCGGATGAGGGCGATCAGGGCATCCACCACTTCCCCCAGGTTGTGGGGCGGGATGTTCGTGGCCATGCCCACAGCTATGCCTGTGCAGCCGTTCAGCAGCAGGAAGGGCAGCTGGGCCGGCAGCACCGTGGGCTCCTGCTGGGAGCCGTCGAAGTTGGGGGCGAAATCAACCGTGTCGTTGGCGATCTCATCGAGCATCGCCTCGTTGGCGATCGGGGCGAGACGGGTTTCGGTGTACCGCATCGCCGCCGGCGGATCGTCGTCGACCGAGCCGAAGTTGCCGTGGCCGTCGAGGAGCGGGTGGCGGCTGGCGAAGGTCTGCACCAGCCGCACCAGGGCGTCGTAGACCGCCTGGTCGCCGTGGGGGTGGTACTTGCCGAGCACGTCGCCCACCACCCGGGCGCACTTGCGGTAGGGCCGATCCGGGGTCAGCCCCAGCTCGTGCATCGCGTAGAGGATGCGCCGCTGCACCGGTTTGAGTCCGTCCCGTGCGTCGGGCAGGGCCCGGCCCACGATCACGCTCATGGCGTACTCGAGGTAGGAGCGCTGCATCTCCTGATGCAGGGCGATGGGCTCGATCCGCCCCTCGCCGTTCGGAGTGCCGTTCCGTTCGTTGCCGCGCTCCTCGGCCATCCGGTGCTGGGGTGAGGGGGCGAGAGGTGGGGCTCAGCCTACCGATGCCGTTCCAGCTGAGCGGGGTTACTCCTCCGGTTCGGCGCCCAGGTCACCCTCCGGACTGGCGTTGGCCATGGCACGGTCCACGTAGGGCTTGAGTTCGGCCTGCTGCAGCAGGATCTGGGTCGTGCTGCGCAGCCGCGGTCCCCAGAGCTGTTCCTTCTGGTAGCTCTCCAGGACGTAGTTCGGCTCGGCGTTCAGGGCTTTGCCGGCCCGTTCGAGCGCCTCCTGGCGGCCTTCGGCGCCGCTGTTGAACAGGCCTGCGGCCAGGGCCAGATTCGGTTCTGCGGCATCGGGCTTGATGCCCAGCACTTTCCTCCACCGGTCGATCGCGTCGCGGGTCCGGCCCTGTTCGTAGAGGACCAGCGCCTGGTTGTTGATCGCTTCCCAGAAGTCCTTGCGCAGCTGGCTCGCCCGCTCGAAGGCCTTGAGGGCCTGGGCGGGTCGGTCGGTCAGGATGTGGGCATTGCCCAGATCGAAGTAGGCGCTGGCGCTGCGGCCGTCCAGGCGCAGGCCCTGCTCCAGCAGTCCGATGGCCTCCGCCGGTCGGCCATCGCGCAGCGCGAGCGACCCCTCGGCGAACCAGATGCCGGCATTGCGGGGATCGAGTTCCTTGGCCCGGGCGAGAGAGGCGGCCGCCTCCTTGAGCTGGTTGCTGCGCAGCTGGGCTTCCGCCAGCAGCAGCCAGCCCCGCGGGTCGTTCGGCAGCAGCCGCACCGTGAGGGCGGCCAGACGGGCCGCATCCTCCGCCTGGCCGAGTCGCAACAGGCGGGCGGCGGCCTGGGCGATGCCCAGGCCGGCGGCCTCCAGTTCTTGTTGCTGCGGAACGTAGGTGTAGGGGACCAGGGCGTGGGCCGGTGGCGTCTGGCTGAGACTCAGGCCCAGGGCAACAAGCGGAATGGCGCGCAGCCAGCGCGGGGCCATTGAAACGGGTCGGTTGTGGCCAGCCTAGGGAGTGGGCCGGGGGGCAGCCCGGCCCAGCACCGCCCGGATGTTGCGTCGCCACATCCACGGTCTGATCCGCCGCAGCGCCGAGGCCCGCAGGCGCTCGTCCCAGAGTGCGTCGCTCCAGGAGAGCGCCTCCTCCGCCGGCAGCCCCAGCCACCACGGCCGGGGTTGCACGTCGGGATCCTTCGAGCTTTCGAGCGGCTGCTGATTCCAGGGGCAGACCTCCTGACAGATGTCGCATCCCGCGACCCAGCCGCCCAGGGCCGCGGCGATCGGTGCCGGCAGGTCGGGATCGCGGTTCTCGATCGTGTGGAAGGCGATGCAGAGCCGGCTGTCCACCACGAAGGGTTCGCGGATCGCACCGGTGGGGCAGGCGGGCAGGCAGCGGCTGCAGCTGCCGCAGAGGGGGGTCGCCGGCGCATCGGCGGGCAGATCCAGGCTGGTGAGCAGGTGCCCCAGCAGCAGCCACGACCCCCTCCGCCGATCGATCAGGTTGCCGTGCTTGCCGATCCAGCCCAGGCCGGCCTCCTCCGCCCAGGCCTTGTCCATGAGCGGGGCGCTGTCCACGCAGGCTCTCCAGCGGACCCCCGGCACCGTCGCCTCGAGCCAGCGGCCCAGCCGCCGCAGGCGGCCCTCGATCACGCGGTGGTAGTCCCGTCCCCAGCCGTAGCGCGCCACGGCCGGTGTGCCCGGCAGCCGTTCCGCGGCGACGTAATAGTTGAGTCCCACGGCCAGCAGGCTTCGCACGCCGGGCAGCAGGGTCTCGATCCGCTGGCGCCGGGGGTCGGCCATCCAGGCCATACCGGCCTGGTGTCCAGCGGCCAGCCAGCGTTCCAGGGCTGCGCTGCGCAGCTGCCAGCGCTCCCCTGCCGGCACGGCGGCGATGCCCACCGGATCGAACCCAAGCGCCCCGGCCTCCCGTTTCAGCGCCTCGGCCAGCTCGGCTGCCCGGGCCGTTCCGGCCGCGCGGTGCGTCACTCGTACAGTTGCCGCGAATCTTCAGTCTGCAGCGAGCAACCTGTGAGTAGTACAGCCACCTCCGGCCGCCTGGCCCATCTGCTGCGCTGGATCGGCCTCACCCTGGTGGCCCTGACCGGTCTCCAGGTCGCTGCCCTGCTGGCCGCCTGGAACTGGTCGCTCGAGCCCTTCCGCCAGCTGTTCGTCGACCGTCTGGTCGGGGAAACGCCCATGGCCCTGGTGGGGCTGCTGCTGATGCTGATCGCCAGCCGCTTCGAGGCTCCCGCCGGGCGCACCGCGCTCCGCTGGGTCGTGGGTCTGATCGGCATCGTGCTCGCCATCACGATGGTCGTGGCGGTTCCCATCTCGATCGAGGCCGAGACGGCCCTCGCCCAGCAGATGCAGCAGTCCGAAGCCACCATCGCCCAGCAGACCTCCCAGCTGGAGATGCAGAAAAAGCAGCTGCAGGACCCCGGTTTCGTCGACAAGCTGATCGCCGAGGCCGAGAAGGAGGGGCGCATCCCCGCGGGTGCTTCCGCTGAGATGAAGAAGCAGAAAGCCCAGGAGTTCATCGACACCCAGCTCAAGCCCCAGCTCGAGCAGGCCGAGCAGCAGCTGGGCCAGGCCCGCCTGGCCAGGGATGTGGCCCTGCAGCAGCGCCGCTTCAGCGGTACCGCCCGGGCCGGTGTGCTCGCCATCGGCTTTGCCCTGGTGGCCCTGGCGGCCCTGGTCTGAGCGATGGGAAACGTCCGGGGGGCGTGGCTGGCTAAGTTGCCATCTGGTAGCTGACGACCGGATCGCCGGGTCTTCCCTTGGTTCAATCCAGTCCCAGACCTGATCAGCCCCTGGGCGACCGCCTCCAGCAGGATCTCAAGAACGATCTGATCGCCGGCCTGCTGGTGGTCATTCCGCTGGCCACCACGATCTGGCTCGCCACCACGGTGAGCCGGTTCGTGCTCGCCTTTCTCACCTCCATCCCCAAGCAGTTCAACCCCTTCAACACCCTCAATCCGGTGTTGCAGGAACTGATCAATCTGGGCGTCGGCCTGCTGGTTCCCCTGCTGGGGATCCTGTTGATCGGCCTGATGGCCCGCAACATCGTCGGTCGCTGGCTGCTGGAATTCGGGGAGGGGACGCTGCTGAGGATCCCCCTGGCGGGATCGGTCTACAAGACCCTCAAGCAACTGCTCGAGACCTTCCTGCAGGGCAACTCCTCCCGCTTCCGCCGGGTGGTCCTGGTGGAATACCCCCGCGAGGGGCTCTATGCCCTCGGATTCGTCACCGGCGTGCTGGGCACAGCCCTGCAGGCCGGATTCAACGAGCCCATGCTGAGCGTGTTCATTCCCACCGCCCCGAATCCCACCACCGGCTGGTACACGGTGGTGCCGGAGCGTTCCGTCCGGGATCTCGACCTGTCGGTGGAGGATGCCTTCCGCACCATCATCTCCGCCGGCATCGTCAATCCCGACGAACGCGAAACCCCCAACCGCAGTTTCTCCAGCCTGCTGGCCCAGCTGCGAGCTCCCCAGATGTCCTGATGCAGAGCCGCACCCTCTCCCGTGAACTGGCCCTGCTAATGCTTGGCCAGACCAGCGACCGCGCCGATTCTCCAACCTCCTCGTCCGACCCCCCCCTGGATGTGCTGCTGCAGCAGGCCCTGGCCAGCCTCAGCCAGCACGTGCGCGAGGCCCTCGATCGCTCGGCCGAGGATCTGCAGACCGCCCAGCAGCAGCTGCTCGACAGTGAGCTCCAGGAGCAGGGAGTCGAGCAGCTGCCCCGGGTCCGGCAGCATCTCCAGGACGGCCTGGCGGCGGCCGAGCAGGCCCTCAACCGTCTTTCCGCGAGCCTGGAGCTGCCCCGGCTGTTGCTGCTCGCCGACCAGGAGGAGGTGCGCCGCGGGGCCATCGACCGTGCCGCAGCCGTGATCCGCCAGCGCCCGGCCATCGACCGGCGACTCGACGCCGTGATGGAGGGCTGGCGCCTGGGCCGCCTTCCCCGCATCGATCGGGACATCCTTCGCCTGGCTGCGGTGGATCTAAGCGAGTTCGGCACCCCGGCGGCCGTGGCCTGCAGTGAGGCGGTGGAGCTCGCCAACCGCTACAGCGACGAGCAGGGCCGGCGCATGATCAACGGCGTCCTGCGCCGGTATACCGCGGCGGCGGCGGCAGGGGCCTGATGGTGTTCGACTGGTTCCGCAGGAAGGCGGCCCCCGCCGCTGGCCAGGATGTCCCCCCCTCCGAAGCTGAGGTGGTGCCCGGGCCGGCGCCTGAGTTGGCGACCGAGTCGGCGCTCTCCCCTGGCACGGAGAACGATCCCGCTGCCGCCCCCCGGGATCAAGGCGCCCTCCCGGAGCCTGCCTCCTCCCCCTCCCCGGATGGCGCCTCCCGGGATGACCCCTCCCCGGATGGCGATGCCCCACCGGCAGCCGTCCCCCCGCCTGCCTCCGGCGGCGTCGATCAGGACACCCTCGCCTGGGCCCGCGAGGCCTATGCCCGGCTCAAGGCCCAGCAGGAGGCGGCCCGCAGCCAGACCGAGGCCCCGCAGGTCGAGGCCCAGGCCTCCGAGGTTCCAGAACCCGCACGCCGGCCTGCCCCCGAGCCCACCGCCGTTCCCGAGCCGAGCAACGCGGAGTTGGCCCCGCGGCCGTCCCTGCTTGAGCTTGCCGCCGCCCAGCGGGCCGAGCGGCAGCAGGCCCTCACCGCCCCCACGGAGGAGCCGCCTCCTGAAGCTGCCGAACCCGCTGCTGGCCCAGCCCCCGCTCCGGCCGCCTCGGCGGCCCCTCCAGCCGATGCGGCAGAACCCCAGCTCGGGGCCTTCGACGACACCTTCACCTGGTCGGTCGAGGTGCTCGCCGCCCAGGGGAGGGCCGCCGATGAGGTCTCCCTCGAGGAGATCGACTGGTTGGGCCGTCTGCGCCAGGGTCTCGAGAAAACCCGGCGGGGTTTCGTCAGCCAGCTGCTCGAGACCCTCGGGGATGATCCCCTCACGCCCGAACTGCTCGAGGATCTCGAGACCACCCTGCTCCGCGCCGACGTGGGCGTCTCCGCCACCGACCAGGTGCTCGAGGCCCTGCGCCAGCGCCTCAACCAGGAGGTGGTCGATCCGGCCGAGGGGATCCGCTTCCTCAAGGAGCAGCTGCGCGGCATCCTCGAGCGGCCGATTCAGGAGAGTGACCGTCCCCTGCTGGTTCCCGAGCGCGATCGCCTCAATGTCTGGCTGATGGTGGGTGTCAACGGTGTCGGCAAGACGACCACCCTCGGCAAGCTGGCGAACCTGGCGGTGCGCAGTGGTTACAGCTGTCTGATCGCCGCGGCGGACACCTTCCGGGCCGCCGCCGTGGAGCAGGTGCGCGTCTGGGGCGATCGCAGCCACGTGCCGGTGATCGCCAACCCCAGTGCCAATGCCGATCCGGCCGCCGTCGTCTACGACGCCATCGGCGCCGCCAGGGCCCAGGGCACCGAACTGGTCCTGGTGGACACGGCGGGCCGCCTTCAGACCAAGCACAACCTGATGGAGGAACTGGCCAAGGTGCGGCGCATCGTCGACAAGCTCGCCCCCGAGGCGGCGGTGGAATCCCTGCTCGTCCTCGATGCCAGCCAGGGACAGAACGGCCTGCGCCAGGCCATGGCCTTCGCCAGTGCGGCCGGGCTCACCGGCGTGGTGCTGACCAAGCTCGATGGCAGTGCCCGGGGGGGGGTGGCCCTGGCGGTGGCCTCCGAGGCCGGGTTGCCGATCCGCTTCATCGGGGCCGGGGAGGGAATCCGCGATCTGAGGCCGTTCAACAGCTTCGAGTTCGTGGAGGCGCTGCTCTCCGGCTGATCGCGGCTACCCTACGTTCCCCTGCGGCTGCTCGGTGAGTCAGACGCCGCCAGCCCGCACTGATTCGGAGCCTCCCGCCAACTCTGTGTCCGCGTCCGGTTCGCTGCGCCAGCTGCTGGACAGCCTCAGCCGTGAACAGCGCCGCAACCAGGAGCTGCTCGCTTCGCTCGGATTCGCCCTCCGCAGCGTCACCAACCTCAGCCGCCTGCTGGAACTGGTGCCCGTGGTGGCCTCCCGCCTGGTCGAGGCCGATGGGGCCCTGCTGGTCGTGTTCCGCGACGACGGCACGCTCTGGCGGGACCAGCTCCAGGCCACTCCGGCCGACCGATGCGTGGAGCTGCTCCGCCAGCTGGCTGCGCTGGGGGATGGGGAGTTCAGGACGCTGACCGGCGACGAGGCGGTGGCGGCCCTGCTGGACCAGCGGGTGGCGCGGCTGCTGGGAGGTGGCCGGCTGTTTGCCACCTCCGTGGTCTCCCGCAGCCGTCAGAGGGGCCGCCTCTATGTGTTCAGCGACCGCTCCGGATTCAGCTGGAGTGAGGTGCACCGGCGCCATGTGCAACTGGTGGCCGATCTGGTGGGAGTCGCCCTCGAGAACGAGGCCCTGCTGCAGGACATGCGGCGCCATGAGCGGGTGGACCGCCAGCTCAGCATCGGCGCCGAGATCCAGGCCCAGTTGCTGCCGGATCACTGTCCCGTGATCGATGGGATCGAGCTGGCAGCCCGCTGCCGACCGGCCTTCCAGGTGGGTGGTGACTACTACGACTTCATCCCGACGCGCCCCCAGCTCAGCGGTCGCCACCGCGAGCGTGGCCGCTGGGCGCTGGTCATGGGGGACGTGATGGGCAAGGGGGTGCCGGCGGGTCTGCTGATGAGCCTCCTGCGTGGCATGTTGCGGGCGGAGGTGCTCAGCGGCCATCCCCCCGACCGCATCCTCCACGATCTCAACCAGCTGGCCCAGGAAGACCTGGCCCACTCCCACCGCTTCGTCACCCTCTTCTATTCGGATTACGACCCGCGCACCCGCCTGCTGCGCTACGGCAATGCCGCCCACAACCCGTCCCTCCTCTGGCGGCGTTCCACGGACCGGATCGATCGTCTGGATGCCTCCGGGATGCTCATCGGCCTGGAGAGCGAGGCCGAGTACGGCGTGCAGCAGATCGTGCTCGAACCGGGTGATGTGGTCCTGTACTACACCGATGGGGTGACCGAAGCCGCCGGCTTCAGTGGCGATCGCTATGACGAAGAGCGGCTGCTGCAGAGTTTCCGGGCGGCCTGCAGGGCCGGCCTGGGGGCCCAGGAGATTCTCGATCAGCTCTTCGAGCGGCTGGATCGCTTCGTGGGTTCCGAGCGGCACCTCGATGACGATGCCTCGATGGTGGTGCTCAAGGTGCGGGAGGAGGTGGTGCTGCCCCGGCTGCCCGGTTTGCCTGCTCCCAGGCCCCGGATTCCGAGGCCTCGAAGCTGAGTGGCAAGCTGAACGGCAGCCCCGCTTCCGCCGCAATGGCCGCCGCTTCCTCCCCCTCTCCCCAGCCTGGTGTCACCGGGGGTG
>NZ_JBKKKY020000082.1:0-9803 GCF_046613545.2 Aphanothece microscopica RSMan92
CCGAGGGGGTAGACCACCGGTCCTTCGGGCAGCCCCATCCAGTGGCGGCGCAGCCGTTCACACCAGCCCCCCTCCTCCGGGTCGCCCCAGCCGTAGACCCCGCTGTCCCCGATCACGATCAGCTTGCGCGGAACGGCGACGGCCATGGGCTGAGCGAGCGGCGGCATGGACGCCGATCCTGCTGCAACGGAGGCCGAGGGCCGGCGGGCGCAGGGCCGGCGGGCGCAGGGCGGCTGCCGGGGAAGATGGGGGCCGTTGTGCCCCCACCGCCATGGCCGCCCGCCAGCCGGTTGGCGATTTCCTGCTCCAGGGGGGACCGCTGCTGGATGTGCGCACCCCGGCGGAGTTTCTGCAGGGCCACATCCCCGGCGGCCGCAATCTGCCGCTGTTCAGTGACGAGGAGCGGGCCGAGATCGGCACCCTCTACAAGCAGGAGGGGCGCCAGGCGGCGGTGCGGCGGGGCCTGGCGCTGGTGGGACCGCGCCTGGAGAGCATGGCGGCGGAGCTGCTGGCCGTGGCCCAGGCCAGTCCGGGTGTTCCCCTGCGGCTCACCTGTTGGCGGGGCGGGATGCGCAGTGCCAGCGTCGCCTGGCTGGCGGAGCAGCTTGAGCTTCAGGTCCTGCTGCTGGAGGGTGGCTACAAGGCCTACCGCCGCTGGGTGCTCGACCTGTTCGAGCAGCCCTGGCCCCTGAGGTTGCTGGGGGGACGCACCGGCACGGGCAAGACGGACCTCCTGCTGGCGCTCGCCGCGCGTGGCGCGGCGGTGGTGGATCTGGAGGGGCTGGCCCACCATCGGGGCAGCAGCTTCGGGGCCCTGGGGCTGCCGCCCCAGCCCAGCAGTGAGCACTACGAGAACCGCCTGGCGGCGGCCCTTGCGCCCCTCGCCTCGGCGGGGGAGATCTGGCTCGAGGCCGAGAGTGCCCAGGTGGGTCGCTGCCGGATCCCGCTGGCCCTGTGGCGGCAGATGCAGGGCGCCCCGGTGCTCGAGGTGCAGCGGCCGCTGCAGGAGCGGGTGGAGCAGCTGGTGCGCATCTACGGGACGCAGGATCCCGATGCCCTGGCCGAGGCCACCCGTCGGATCGCTCGGCGCCTCGGACCCCAGCGCACCGCCCTGGCCCTTGAGGCGATTGCCGCGGCGGACTGGCCCGCGGCCTGCCGCCAGATGCTCGACTACTACGACCGCTGTTACGACCATGAGCTGAGCCACCACCGGTGCCACCCGGTCGATCTGGGCGGCCTGGATGCCGCGGGGGCCGCCGGGCTGCTGCTGCGCCAGGGGCTGGTGCGGCCCCGGGCCTGACGGACTGGTGGGCTCAGCGACGCCCCGCTCAGGCACAGCCGTGCTCAGGGACAGTGCTGCTCAGGCACAGCCCTGCTCAGTGGATCGGGCCCGTCAGCCGCTGCCTGGCGCGGTCACTGAGGTGTTCCCCCACCAGGGTGAGCGTGGCGAAGGCCAGCGTGAGGGCCAGCAGTTGGTCGAAGGCGAAGGAGCTGAGTGACTCCAGCAGCTGGCTGCCGAGGCCGGTGGCTCCCACCAGGCCCACCACCACCGATTCCCGCAGGATCACATCGGCCCGGTAGGCCCCATAGGCGAGGTAGGGGCGTGCCAGCGGGCTGAAGCGGCCGTAGAGCAGGGCCAGGCGTGGACCGCTCCCGGCGCAGGCCAGGGCCTGCTGGGGGGCGGAGCCGGTGCCTTCGGCGGTCTCCAGCAGCAGCCGGCCCAGGATGCCGAGATTGTGCAGACCCAGGGCGAGGGCGCCGGTGAGCACTCCGGGCTTCAGCACGAACAGCAGCAGCAGGGCCGTCAGGGGTGGGGGCCACAGCCGTCCCAGGGCCCAGGCACCGCGCAGGGCCAGCCTCCCCCACGGCCAGGGCTGCACCAGCAGCAGCAGCAGCGGCGCCCCACCCACCGCCAGGCAGGCGGCCAGGGCCGTGAGCAGCAGGGTGTTGGCGATCAGACCCGGCCACGGCAGGGCCATCACCGCCGCCCAGTCGGGCGGGGGGAGCGGGGGCATTCCGTCCCAGCGCAGCAGGGCGGCCGGATCCACCTGGAGGGCCCAGGCCACACCGGCGAGCAGGGGAAGCAGGCACAGGCTGGCCAGCAGGATTTCCCGGCCCTGGTGGCCGACGCTGCGCTGCTCGAGGGCGAACCGGCCGGGCATCGACCAGCGCCGCCGCAGCCAGCCCACCAGGCTTTCGAGGCTGAGCATGGCCGCCAGCAGCACCCACAGGGCCGTCCAGAGTTCATGGAAGGCCAGCGACTGGAGGGTCAGACGCAGCTCCGTGCCCAGTCCGCCCAGCCCGAACACCCCCAGCAGGGTGGCGCTGCGCAGGGCGCATTCCAGCCTGTAGCCGCCGTAGCTGATCACCTGCGGCAGCAGTGGCGGTCCCAGGGCGGTGAGCAGGGCGGCCGGGGCCGGGGCACCGCTGTTGCGCAGGGCCTCCAGCCCCTGGGTGGGCAGGGCGTCGAGCTGATCGCTGACCACGCGGGCGACCAGGGCTCCGAAGGGCAGCGCGATGGCGGCGACCGCCACGACCGGCTGCAGGCCCACCAGCTGCAGCAGGGCCAGGCCCCAGAGGAGTTCATGAACCGAACGGGGAAGGGCCAGGACCCGGCGGATCCATGCCGCCGCTGCCGCACTGCCCGTGCAGGTCCGCCAGACCAGCCGTGAGCTGAGGATGCCCAGACTGAGGCCGATCACCAGGCTCCCCGCCCAGCCGAGCAGCGCCATCCCCAGGGTCATCCCCAGACCCTCCAGCACCGAGCGCAGCACGGTGGGATCGAGGGAGGGCTGCAGGGCCGCCCCCAGGAACTGCCCCACCAGCTCCCAGCCTCCGCCGTGGCCGATGGCGGGGAGCAGCAGCAGCACCGGCACCAGCACCAGGGCCGGCATCAGGACCCACAGGGGAGCCGCCGGCCGCAGGGGGATGGCCTGGGTCATGCGCCAGCTCCAGCTCCAGTGCTGGCAGTGGAAGTGGCCCCCCTGTACAGGCCCTCGAGCTGCTCGTGCTGCAGCTCCTTCACCGGCAGGTCGAACTGCACCCGTCCCTGCCGCAGGCCCACCACCCGGTCGAAACCGTCCACCAGATCCGGTCGGTGCAGGCTCAGCAGCAGGGCCCTCGGGGCGTCCCCCTGCGCCAGCAGCAGGGCCAGCAGGTCCCGGGCCAGGCGGGGATCAAGGCTGGCGAGGGGTTCGTCAGCCAGCAGCAGGACGGGGTCCTGGCGCAGCAGCCTGGCCAGGGCGACCCGCTGGCGCTGCCCTCCGGAGAGGGCGCAGACCGGCTGGTCGAGCAGCAGAGGATCGAGGTCGAGCCGCCGCAGCACGGCCCGGCAGGCCTCGCTCTCCAGGGGCAGCAGCAGGTTCAGCAGGGCCCGGGGCCAGCCCCAGACCGCCAGGCGGGCGGCGTTCAGGTTCTGCTGGACGGTGAGCTCCTCGATCAGGCGGAGGTCCTGCCAGAGGGTGCCGATCCTGGCCTGCTGGCGTCGCCGCTGCCGGCTGGAGCGGGCCATGGGCTCCCCCTGCCATCGCACGGTCCCCTGCTGGGGTGGGAGCAGGCCGTTGGCAACGGCCAGCAGACTGCTCTTGCCGGCGCCACTGGGGCCCAGCAGCGCAACCCGTTCGCCAGGCCGGAGGCGCAGGGAGACCTGATCCAGCCGAGGCTGCGTGCGGCCCGGCAGGCTGATCTCCTCCAGTTCCAGCACCGGGGTGGCCGGTGGTTCCGCCTGCGTGGCCATCGGGCCATGCTGCCTGGCGGTCAGTCCAGTGCGGCCAGCTTCTCCGCCAGCAGCTTCTCCAGGTCGACCCGCTGGGCCGGGTCTCCGACCAGCCGCAGTTCGCCGGAGCCGGGCCACCAGTTGAGCCGCAGATTGCTCTCGCCGTCATCGAAGACGGCCATCTCGAACGGGCCCTTGTGCTCCCAGTGGCAGGGCAGGCCGAGGCTGGCCACCAGCGCCTGCAGGTCCTGGAGCGATCCGTGGAAATGCATCGGACTCACCGCAGCGGATCGAACCTAGGACCGGGTCCAGGCCAGGGGCGATCTCAGCGGATCTTGCCGATCTGCCGGCCCACCTGCTCGATCTTGGCGTAGGCCGCCGGGTTGACGGTGGTGAACTGCTGGGCTCCGAACAGGCCGAGGATCTGCTTCTGCTCAGGATCGCTGGGGCGCCAGCTGAGGATGGCCTGGCGAACCTTGCGGCTGAACCCCTGGCCGAAGCGCTGATCCAGGTCGGGCTGGCCGAGCCAGAGGTAGTCGGGGTAGCTGGGGGTGCGCCAGATCTGGATCACCTTGGCGCGGTTCGCCTTGCCGCTGCGCAGGCTGCTCTTCCACACCTGCTCGTTGACGACCCCGGCTTCGTAGGCACCGCTCTGGACCAGGGCGATGGTGGCATCGTGGCTGCCGCTGAATCCCGGCGCCCCGCCGGCGAACTTGTTGAGGCCCACGCCGGCCTGGCTGAGGAAGTACTGGGGCATGAGCCGGCCGGAGGTCGAGCTCTCCGAGCCGAAGGTGAAGCGCCTGCCGATCAGCGCCGTCAGTCCCTTCTGGTTGCGGATCGGCTGGATGCCGCTGCGGGCGTTGGCGATGAACACGCTGTAGAACTGGGCATCGATGTCCCGTTGGGCGAGCATCTGGGCGCCGGGCTTCTGCAGCCTGGCCTGGACACCGGTCAGGCCCCCGAACCACACCAGATCGAGGTTGCCGGTGCGGAAGGCGCTGACGGCGGCGGTGTAGTCGGTCACAGGGACGTACTGGACCTTCACCCCCAGCTGCTGGGAGAGTTCGTCGGCGACGAGGCGGTAGAGCCGGTTCAGCTTTTCCGGATTCTGGTCGGGGATCGCTCCGATCCGAAGCACCTTCTGGCTCTGGGCCTGGGCCGGCGGCAGCGGGTCGGCGACCAGGGGCAGGGGCCGGGGTGCCACGGCTGGCACCAGGGCCATGGTGAGGCCGGCAAGGAGGCCGGCCCAGCGTTGTCGGGAGCGCATCGGGGCTGAAAAGACGGGAGTCAGAGGCCGACGAGGAAGCGCTGGAGGCGCGCCAGGCCGTCCTGAATGGTGGCAGGCGAGGCGGCGCAGGAGAGCCGGATGCAGCGGTCATCCCCGAAGGCCACGCCGGGAACCACCGCCAGGCCCACCGCATCGAGCAGACGGCTGCAGAGGGTCATCGAATCGAGCCCGTAGGCGCTCACGTCAGGAAAGGCGTAGAAGGCACCCTCCGGGGGTTGGATCATCAGGCCGGGCAAGGCCATCAGTCCCTCGGTGAGCAGGGTCCGGCGCTGGTTGAACTGGGCCGCCATCTCCTGGACGCAGCTGCGCGAACCCTCCACCGCGGCCAGGGCGCCGTACTGGGCAAAGGTGCAGACGTTGCTGGTCGTCTGGCTCTGGAGCGCACTGGCGGCGGCGACCACGGTCTGGGAGCCGGCCAGCCAGCCGATGCGCCAGCCGGTCATGGCCCACCCCTTGGCGAAGCCGTTCACGGTGAAGATCCGATCCGCCAGGTCGGGTGCCACCGCCGCGAAACTGTGGTGGACGTGCCCCGGCGCCAGCAGAAATTCATAGATCTCGTCGCAGACCACCGCCACCTGGGGATGGCGTCGCAACACGGCGGCGACGGCCTCCAGTTCGGGACGGCTGAGCACCATGCCGGTGGGATTGCCCGGGCTGTTCAGCACCAGCAGCTTGCTGGCGGGCGTGATGGCCCGCTCCAGCTGCTGCGGATCGAGCCGGAATCCCTGGGCCGCCTCGCTGGCCAGCACCCTGACCGAGGCCCCGGCCAGGCGGGCGATCTCGGGGTAGCTCAGCCAGTAGGGAGCCGGCAGAAGCACCTCATCGCCCGGACCCAGCAGGACCTGGAACAGGTTGTAGAGGGCCTGCTTGCCCCCATTGGTGACCAGCACCTGGTCGGCGCGGGTCGGGACGTGGTTCTCGCGGCTGAGCTTCTCGGCGATCGCCTCCCGCAGGGCGGGTTCCCCGGCGGCGGGTCCATAGCGGGTGTGACCGTTCTCGAGGGCCCGGGCCGCTGCCTGCCGGATGAAGGCCGGGGTGTCGAAGTCCGGCTCGCCTGCGCTGAGGCTGCAGATGTCGCGGCCTTCGGCGCGGAGCTGCTTGGCCTTGGCGGCGATGGCGAGGGTGAGGGAGGGCCGCAGGGCCCGGGCCCGATCCGAGAGCCGCAGTGGCTCGGCCTCCGGCCGGCCAGAACTGGCGACGGCGCTGCCGATGGCCCTGGCCTGTGGTCCTTCCACCGAGGCGGCGGAGCGGTCAGCCCTGGCCGCAGCGGCGACAGCACCGGTGGCGAGTGAACTTGCAGCGACAGAATCGGCGGAGGCCAGCATCCCTGAATCCGACATCGGCGGGGGGCCGACGCTCGAATGGCGCGGCTTCAGCTTCTTGGCCATCCTGCCTCAGGCCCAGACCCGGCCGGGTTCAGGCGCTCACCATTCGCCATGCCGCCCATCGGGCGCCGGCCTGGGCGGTCCCGGTAGCCAGGGTGACGGCGCTCCCGGGCGGGGCGAAAGAGATTCGAGGCGTTCTGCTCCAGGGATCGCGGAGTACGCCGCGGCGAAGCTCGCCATGACCTCGCCATGACCTCGCCTGTGACCGGAACAGAGGTGGAGAACGGCTCCCAGGCGACCGCCTACGGACTGCTCCAGGCTCTGCTGCCCGAAGTGCCCCGCTCCAGCAGTCGTCTTGAGCGGCTCCTGCCGACCAGCGGAACCTTGCATGCCCTCACGGATCCCTGGATCAGCGGACGTTCCCATCTCGCCGAGCTCTTTTCCGGCCTGCGTTCCGTAGGCCAGGTCATTCTGATCAACAATCCCCTCAGCGGGGCTTTGCTGCTGCTCGCTCTGATGCTGCAGTCCGGCCGGATGGCCGCGTTCGCTGTCCTCGGCATTGCCGGTGCCCAGGCCATGGCCATGGCCATGAGCTGGGATCCAGCCTCCAGGAGGCAGGGGATCGTGGGCTTCAACGGGGCTTTGGTGGGTTGCGCCGCTGCCACGCTTGCGCACCCTGCCGGCTCCGCCCTGGCGATCTGGCTGGTGCTCGTACCGCTCGCGGGCGCTTTGAGTGCGGTCCTGCTGGAGGGTCTGAGGAGCTGGTGGTTCGGGAGGACAGCCTTGCCCCCCCTTTCCCTGCCGGCTTGCCTGATCGGCTGGCTGCTGCCGCTGGTGCTGGCTGGTCTCCGGGGAGCCGGCCTGGATTCCGATCCGCTGACACCCTCTCTGGCCTTGTCAGCGGCCGGGGGGATCTCCTCGATGCCGTGGCTGCTCCAGGCCGTCGTGCGTGCCTTCGGTCAGGTGTTTCTGTGTACGGGCATTAGCAGCGGAATGCTGGTGCTCCTGTCGGTCCTTCTGGCCAGTCCCGTAGCGGCACTCCTCGGGAGCCTGGGGGCGCTCACGGCGGCGCTGACCGGCCTGTTGCTGGGGCTGAACTCGTGGGAAGAGGTGATCTCCGGGGGGTTCGGCTTCAACGCTGTCCTGGTTGCCATCGCCTTGGGCGGCATCTTTTTCGCACCCACCCGCCGGAGCCTGCCGATCGCCCTCGCCGGCGCAGCGCTCACCATTCCGCTGGAACGGATCCTCCTTGCGCCGTTGACCAGGGTTGGCCTGCCCCTGTCCTCCCTCCCCTTCGTGTTCACCACCTGGCTGCTGCTTGTGATGGTGCGCAGACGACACCCGGCCCTGGTTCCGGTCGCCCTTCACGCGATCCTCACCCCTGAGGAGCATCGCCGTCGTTTTCGTGTGGCACGCCGTCTGCTCGCCGACTTCCGCCTGCGCCTCCAGCATGCGGCCTCCCCGGGGGCCGCTGCGGGGCCATCCCTGGCCTCCTTGATGGCACCCGATCGGCTGGGGAGATTGCGGGATCTCTTCCGCCAGCTCGACCTCGATTCCAGCGGCTGTCTATCCCTGGAGGAGCTGCATCGTGCGGTGGCCGGCGATGGTGCTCAGCCGAGTTCGTCGAAGGTCACAGCCCTGCTGGATCGGGTGCTGCAGCACATGGATCTCAACGGAGACGGCCGCCTGGATGAAGCGGAATTCGTGGAAATGGCCCTGCGTCTGCAGCGCCTTTCCCAGGGACACGAGCGGCTGCTGACCTACCTGCTGCCCCTCGATGCCAATGCCGATGGTCACCTCGATCAGGCTGAACTTCGCCGGTTGCTGCACAGTGTCGGTGCCCGTCCCCTTCAACCGGAAGAGGAGGTGAAGCTGTTCGGTTCGCAGCAGCGCCCCCTGAGCTGGGGCGACTTTGTCGATCGGCTTCTGCTCGGCTGAGCCGTAGGGTCAGGCTCGGCAGCCCGGCGATGCCCTGAAACAGGATTCCAAGGAACGGTTCGCGGCCGATGAACCCTTTGCCCCCTCCCGAGAGGTCCAGCAGCCAGCGTTCTTTCACGCCAGGCGCTTCAAACCCGGCCCTGCTTTCCACCAGCGAGGATTCATTCGCTGAGCTGGCAGCCGCCTGCTCCGACTGCCGCTGCTGCGGCCTGGTCGAGGGGCGGCAGCAGGTGGTGGTGAGCCGCGGCAATCCAGCGGCTCGGCTGATGGTGATCGGTGAGGGCCCCGGTGCCCAGGAGGATGCCCAGGGACTGCCGTTCGTGGGACGGGCCGGCCAGCTGCTCGATCAGATGCTGGCGAGCGTGGCGATCGATTCGAACCGGGACGCCTACATCTGCAACGTGGTGAAGTGCCGTCCACCGGACAACCGCAAGCCCAGCGCCGAGGAGATGGCGGCCTGCACCCCCTGGCTGGAGCGGCAGATCCATCTGGTGGACCCGCCAGTGATCCTGCTGGCGGGAGCCACGGCGATGCAGGGGGTCCTGGGAATCAAGGGGGGGATCACCCGACTGCGGGGCCAGTGGCGGCAGGGCAGCGGGCCGGTGCTCGGCGGCCGCTGGCTGCTGCCGATCTTCCACCCCTCCTATCTGTTGCGAAACCCCTCGCGGGAGCAGGGGAGTCCCAAATGGCTCACCTGGCAGGACCTGCAGGACGTGCGGCGGCGCCTCGATCAGCTCGCCGCTTGAGCCCCGTTTTGTGACAGGCTTTGGCCCGTCCGACCAATCGGCCCCCCCCCGCCATGACCGGCACCCTGGCCCGTCCCGACACCACCCCAGCGGAGCTCCCCGCCGACTGGGCCAGCAATCCGCGCTACGACACGGTGATCCGGCGCCGCAAGACCCGCAGCGTGCGGGTGGGTGACGTGTGGGTGGGCAGCGACCACCCTGTGGTGGTGCAGTCGATGATCAATGAGGACACCCTCGACATCGAGGGGGCGACCGCCGGCATCCGCCGCCTGCATGAGGCCGGCTGCGAGATCGTGCGGCTCACGGTGCCGAGCCTCGCCCATGCCAAGGCCGTGGGCGAGATCCGCAAACGTCTGGAGGACACCTACCGGCCGGTGCCCCTGGTGGCGGACGTGCACCACAACGGCATGAAGATCGCCCTCGAGGTGGCCCAGCACGTCGACAAGGTGCGCATCAACCCGGGCCTCTACGTGTTCGACAAGCCCGACCCGAACCGCACCGAGTTCACCCCCGAGGAGGTGGCCGCGATCGGCGAGCGCATCCAGACCACCCTTGAACCGCTGGTGAGCCTGCTCAAGCAGCAGGACAAGGGCCTGCGCATCGGCGTGAACCATGGCTCCCTGGCGGAGCGGATGCTGTTCACCTACGGCGACACCCCCCTGGGGATGGTGGAGAGCGCCATGGAGTTCATCCACATCTGCGACCGCCTCGATTTCCACAACATCGTGGTGTCGATGAAGGCCTCCCGTGCCCCGGTGATGCTGGCCGCCTACCGGATGATGGCCGACCGC
>NZ_JBKKKY020000083.1:0-9758 GCF_046613545.2 Aphanothece microscopica RSMan92
CCCCGAATTCGAGACCTTCTACACGAAGAACATCCTTCTGAACGAAGGCCTCCGCGCCTGGATGGCCCCGGCTGACCAGCCGCACGAAAACTTCGTCTTCCCTGAAGAGGTACTGCCCCGTGGAAACGCCCTTTAATTCCGGGCTGGTGAGTGTGGGGGGCAAGGACCTCGACTCCACCGGTTACGCCTGGTGGGCGGGCAACGCCCGCCTGATCAACCTCTCCGGCCGCCTGCTCGGCGCCCACGTGGCCCATGCCGGCCTCATGGTCTTCTGGGCCGGAGCGATGATGCTGTTCGAGGTGAGCCACTTCACCTTCGACAAGCCCATGTACGAGCAGGGGCTGATCTGCATGCCCCACGTGGCCACCCTCGGCTACGGCGTCGGCCCTGGTGGTGAGGTCACCGACCTCTACCCCTTCTTCGTGGTCGGTGTGCTCCACCTGATCAGCTCGGCCGTGCTCGGCCTGGGCGGCCTGTACCACGCGCTGCGTGGTCCCGAGATCCTTGAGAACTACTCCTCGTTCTTCTCCCAGGACTGGCGCGACAAGAACCAGATGACCAACATCATTGGTTATCACCTGATTCTTCTCGGCGTCGGCGCCCTGCTGCTGGTCTTCAAGGCCATGTTCTTCGGCGGTGTGTATGACACCTGGGCCCCCGGTGGCGGCGACGTGCGCCTGATCACCAACCCCACCCTCAATCCCGGGGTCATCTTCGGCTACCTGACCCGCGCGCCGTTCGGCGGTGAGGGCTGGATCATCGGGGTGGACTCGATGGAAGACATCATCGGTGGGCACATCTGGATCGGCCTGATCTGCATCTTCGGTGGCATCTGGCACGTGATCACCAAGCCCTTCGGCTGGGTGCGTCGCGCCTTCATCTGGAACGGTGAGGCTTACCTGAGCTACAGCCTCGGCGCGCTCAGCCTGATGAGCTTCATCGCCTCGGCCTACATCTGGTTCAACAACACCGCCTACCCCTCGGAGTTCTACGGCCCCACCAACGCCGAAGCCTCCCAGGCCCAGAGCTTCACCTTCCTGGTGCGCGACCAGCGCCTCGGCGCCAACATCGGTTCGGCCATGGGCCCCACCGGTCTGGGCAAGTACCTGATGCGCTCCCCCACCGGCGAGATCATCTTCGGCGGTGAGACCATGCGCTTCTGGGATTTCCGTGGCCCCTGGCTGGAGCCCCTGCGGGGCCCCAACGGCCTCAGCCTCGACAAGCTCCAGAACGACATTCAGCCCTGGCAGGTCCGCCGCGCGGCTGAGTACATGACCCACGCCCCCAACGCCTCCCTCAACTCCGTGGGCGGCATCATCACCGAGCCCAACTCGGTGAACTTCGTCAACATCCGCCAGTGGCTGGCCTCCACGCAGTTCGTGCTGGCCTTCTTCTTCCTGGTCGGCCACCTCTGGCATGCCGGCCGCGCCCGGGCTGCCGCCGCCGGCTTCGAGAAGGGCATCGACCGTCAGGCCGAGCCCACCCTGGCCATGCCGGATCTCGACTGATTCCTGGTTCAGGCCCCAAGGGCCTCGGGAGTTTCAGCAGATCTGAGCCAAGCCCTCGCCCTGCGGCGGGGGCTTTTTCATGCCGTGGTCGCGCTGTCAGATCTGGTCAGATCTTGGCGGCTGGCCGTCATGGCTGGTGCACACCCGCTCCATACCGTATGGACCAGCGTTGCCCGCAGCGCCTGCAACGCCAGTCCTCACACCCCCTCCCAACGATGAAAGCTCGGCCTCACAACGTCTGTCTCACCGCCCTGGCTGGGGCCGCGGCCGTGACGGCGGGCCTCCTGGCCACCCATGCACCGGTGGAGGCCCGGCCGGATCCCGTCTCCATGCCCGGCAGTGGCGTGATCTGCGATCAGGCCAGCCAGACCTGCTACGACCGCGATGGCGTCTCCCTGCCGCACACCCGCACGTACTTCGGTCCCCAGGCGGAACGCAGGCTCTGGAGCGGATTGATCGGTCGCCCCCCCAGCCGTGAATTCAGCCTGAGCAACGGCACGGTCTGTGACGTCCGCGAGGAGACCTGCTGGAGTGACGGCAACGGTCGTCGGCGCCTGGACCGGGAGATGACCCGCGAGCTGTTCGGCAAGGTGACCCGCCCAGACCGGGAGATCACCACCTATTCCGGCCGCTGCACCCTGGCCAGGGGCGCCAACCTGATGCACGACGGAACCTGCTCCCTGCGGCTCGTGGAGCGCCGGGACGGTGTGACCCGCTACGTGGTGAACCTGCCCGACGAACGGCGCTTCGTCTTCTCCGACCGCAGCGACCGCCTTCAAGTCACCGACGCCACGGGCTCCTGGCCGGTGACCTACATCGACCATGGTTACACCGGCGTGTTCCGCTGGCGTGACATGACCCTTGTGGCCACCCGGGCCAACAGTGGCCTGGGCCGCAGCCGCAATGCCAGCGAGGGCATCGGCGAACTGTTCAAGGATCGCTGAGTTCGTGATCGGCCAGCCAGCGCCGCAGCAGGGGCAGGCTGAGGCCGATCACATTGCTGAAGCAGCCCTCGATCCGTTCCACCAGCATCCCGCCCCGGCCCTCGAGGGCAAAGCCCCCGGCACACTGCAGGGGCTCACCGCTGGCGACATAGGCCAGGATCGAGGGCTCCCTCAGCAGGGCGAAGTGGACCCGGGTCGTCACCACAGCCTCGGCCGGCGACGGGGCGGCTGCCGGGGCAGGGGCCCGGGACAGCAAGCAGTGACCGGTGTGCAGCTCGCCCCAGTTCCCCGCCATCCGCCGCCAGCGGGCTGCCGCCTCCTCGGCATCCCGGGGCTTGCCGAACACCTCCCCCTCAAACACGAGCACCGAATCACAGCCGAGCACCGGGCCCTCACCAGGCTCGAGGCGGCCCCGCACGGCCTCGGCCTTGGCCCGGGCGAGGGCCACCACAAGGTCCCGGGGGTCGGAGCGCTGGAACAGCTGCTCATCCACCCCGCTCACCCTGACCCGATGGGGGATCCCGGCCTGTTCCAGCAGGCGCCGGCGCGCCGGTGAGGCGGAGGCAAGAACCAGCATGGCCGGGGGGGACTCGGGGAGAATCCCCCCATGAAACATCGGCCGGTGACCAGCCTCAGCCCCCTGTTGCGGGACGATCGAGCCCGGTCGCGGGCAGCCCAGGCGCTGCGCTGTCTGCCGTTCCGCCGGGCCTTCTATGAGCGGGTGGCATCCGAGCCCCTCAGCAGCACCGCCTTCTGCCGGCTCCCCGAGGCGGGCCAGCTCTGCCGCGGCAGGCTCAGCAGCCAGGGCGTGGAAGAGCACTGGCTCTGGCTGATCCGCCTCGGCGTGCTGCGCCGCGAGGTCGACGGTCAGGGTCTGACCGAACGGGTCAGGCTGACGCCGATGGGGCGGGAGCTGTTGCAGCTCTGGCCCGGCGAGATCCCCCCGGCCCCCCTGCTGGAGCGGCTTCACCATCAGCTGCGGCGCCGCCGCCCCCGACTGTGACGGCAGCATCGCGCCGCTTGGCAGGGCCCCCGGCCCTCATGGTGCTGGGCACCAGCAGCGGCGCGGGCAAGTCGCTGATGACCGCCGCCCTCTGCCGGGTGCTGCGGCGGCGGGGCGAGCAACCCCTGCCCTTCAAGGGGCAGAACATGAGCAACAACGCCTGGGTGGACGCCGGCGGGGGGGAGATGGCCTACTCCCAGGCCCTCCAGGCCTGGGCCGCCGGGCTGGAACCCCACCACACCATGAACCCGGTGCTGCTCAAACCACAGGGAGACAGCACCAGTGAGGTGATTCACCTCGGCCGCGCCGCCGGCATCGCCCGAGCCGAGCACTACTACCGCGACTGGTTCAGACCCGGCTGGGCCGCGATCCGTCAGGGGCTGGCGACCCTGCAGAGCGCCCACCCCGGGGGCCGGCTGGTGCTCGAGGGGGCCGGGAGTCCGGTGGAGGTGAACCTGCAGGCCCGCGATCTCACCAACCTGCGGCTGGCCCAGTTCCTGCGGGCCCGGTGCCTGCTGGTGGCGGACATCGAGCGCGGCGGGGTGTTCGCCCAGCTGGTCGGCACCCTGCAGCTGCTGTCCCCGGTGCAGCGCCCCCTGATCCGCGGTCTGCTGATCAACCGCTTCCGCGGCAGGCGGGAGCTCTTCGACGCGGGACGGCAGTGGCTCCAGGAGCACACCGGGGTGCCGGTGCTGGGGGTGATGCCCTGGCTGGAGGAGCTCTTTCCCCCGGAGGATTCACTCGATCTGCTGGAACGCCGCGGCCGCAAGCGCGAGTCGGAGCTGGAGATCGCCGTGCTGCGGCTGCCGTCGCTCAGCAACTTCTCCGACCTCGATCCCCTCGAGGCCGAACCGAGCGTGCAGCTGCGCTGGGTGCGCCCCGGGGACAGCCTGGGCCAGCCCGATGCCGTGATCCTGCCCGGCAGCAAGCAGACCCTGCGCGATCTCGCCAGCCTGCGCCGCCACGGCCTGCCTGCCGCCCTGGCGAGCTATCTGAGCGCCGGTGGGCACGTCTTCGGCCTGTGCGGCGGGCTGCAGATGATGGGGCAGGAACTGGCCGACCCCGAGGGGCTGGAAGGCGACGCCGGGGAGCAGGCAGGCCTTGGGCTGATGCCGCTGCGCACGGTCTTCGCCCCGGGCAAGGCGCTGCGGCAGCGCCGCAGCGCCGCCCTCTGGCCGCCGGGCTCCCCGCTCGAACTGCGGGGCTTCGAGCTGCACCGTGGCCACAGCGAGCTCCTGGGGGACGCCGGAGGGCCGGGGCAGCCGCAGTCGACGGCGCCGCTCTCGATCGACGCGGGGCTCGGATGGTGGCGCCCCGTGGGTGCATGCGGCGGCATGGCCGCGGGCACCTACCTGCATGGTGTGTTCGAGAGTGGCCCCTGGCGGCGACGCTGGCTCAACCGGCTGCGCGAACGGCGGGGACTGCCGCCGCTCAGCGAGCAGCAGCCCCACCATGGGGAGCAGCGTGAGCTGCTGCTCGAGCGCCTCGCCGACGCCTTCGAAGCCCACACCGACCTCACCCCCCTGCTCGCTCCCTGATGCCCAGCAGCGTCCTGCGCATCCACTGGCCGGATGGCACCACCAGCCAGGCCACCAGCGGTTCCGCCTGGCTGGAGGCGGCCCGGGCCGCCGGTGTGACCATCCCCACGGGCTGCCTGGGGGGGAGCTGCGGCGCCTGTGAGATCGAGGTCAACGGCCGGATGGTGAGGGCCTGCATCGCCACGGTTCCGCCAGCCCGCAGCGGCGAGCTGCGGGTGGAACTGGCCAGCGATCCCTACTGGTGAGCGATCCCCACTGATGAGCGTTCGGGCCTGGGAGGTGGTCAGGGTTGAATCAGCCCACCCCCCAGCAGCACCTCGCCGGCGTAGAAGACCGCCGCCTGGCCGGGGGTGATCGAGAACTGCTCCTCGGCGAAGTCCAGCCGGACCCTGTAGGGCCGTCCGGCCTGCCGGTCAGCCTCGCTGGCCGGCAGTGGGGTGAGCAGGGCCCGCTCCGGCCCGCTGCGGTAGCGCACCTGCACGGTCAGCTCGACGGGCTCCTCGGGCGGGGCCATCGACACCCAGTTCACCGCCCCCACGACGCAGGAGCCGCGGGCCGCCTCCGAGCGCGGGGCGACCACCACCCGGTTCATCGCCGCCTCCAGCCGCACCACATGCAGGGGCTCCCGCCAGGCGACCCCGAGCCCCTTGCGCTGCCCGATCGTGAAGTGCTCGATGCCGTCGTGGTGGCCGACCACGGTGCCATCAGCCAGCACGATCTCCCCCTGGCGCGGGGGCAGGTAGGCATCCAGAAAGGCCCGCATCGATCCATGGTGATCGGCCAGGCAGAGGTCCTGGCTCTCGGGCTTCTGCGCCGTCCGCAGGCCGTGGCGCTCGGCCTCGAGGCGCGTGTCGGCCTTGGTGAGCTCCCCGAGGGGAAACACCAGCCGGCCCAGGTTCCCCTGGGGAAGGTCGTAGAGGAAATAGCTCTGGTCCTTGCGCCCATCCAGGCCGCGCAGCAGCTGGTGCCGATCCCGGCCATCCCCAGGGACGGGCAGGGGATCACCGGCGGCGCCGTGACGCACCCGGGCGTAATGGCCGGTGGCGATCCGCTCGATCCCCCGCTCCGTCTCGGCCCAGGCGAGCATCGGGCCGAACTTCACCTCGCGGTTGCAGCGGGAACAGGGCAGGGGCGTCACCCCGGCCGCATAGCCAGCCACCAGAAAATCGACGATCTGGCCGCGGAAGTGCTCGCGGAAATCGACCACGTGGTGAGGCACCCCCAGCTGGTCACAGATCGCCGCGGCATCCACCAGGCCCTCGGCACAGCAGGCGCCCTTGCCGCTCATCAGCCAGAGGGTGAGGCCCTCCACCTGCCAGCCGGCTTCCACGAGCAGGGCGGCCGTGAGCGAACTGTCCACCCCTCCGGAGAGCCCCACCGCCACCCGATGCTCCCCGGGCCAGGCGCGCAGCCGCGCCAGGGCCTCGGCACCGGCGGGGGTGGCGCAGGAGCTGGCTGCAGGGGCGTCGCGGGGCAACGTGAGGTGTATGGCGGCCATGGTCTCCACCATGAGGTCTCCATCATGAGACCGAGCGCCCCGCCCCTGCCGTGTCCGAGCCGCCATCCCCACCGTCCTGGCCTTCCCGCGATGCCCGGCACCTCCTGGTCAGCGGCGCCCAGATGGCCGCCCTGGAGGAGCAGCTGTTCGCCAGCGGCCTGCCCGTCGAGGCCCTGATGGAGAAGGCCGCCCTGGCGGTGAGCCGGCGGCTGCTGGCACAGCATGGGCCGCGGCTCCGCAACAGCGGCGCCGTGGTGCTGGTGGGGCCGGGGCACAACGGCGGGGACGGGCTGGTGATCGCCCGGGAACTGCATCTGGCCGGGATCGCCGTGGAGATCTGGAGTCCGTTCGAGCGCAGCAAGCCGCTCACCGCCCTGCACCGGCGCCATGCCGACTGGCTGGGCATCGCGGCGGTCACAGGCACGCCGGATCCCGGCGGCGGCGCCCTCTGGATCGATGCCCTGCTGGGCATCGGCCAGCGCCGCCCCCCCGGGGAGCTGATCGAAGCGCTGCTGGCGCAGCGCCAGCAGCGCGCCCCCCAGGGGCTGGTGGCCGTGGACGTTCCCACCGGACTCTGCAGCGACAGCGGCATCTGCCTGGGTCAGGTGGCTGCCCGCGCCAGCCAGACCCTCTGCATCGGCCTGATCAAGCAGGGGCTGGTGCAGGACCAGGCTCTGGCCTGGGTGGGGCAGCTCGAGCGGATCGACCTCGGACTGCCGGCTCCCCTGCTGGCCAGCCTGCCCCAGGCCCAGCCGCTCGCTCTGGCGCCGGGCGACCTGGCGAACGCCCCCTGGCCGCGGCTCGAGCCGGCAGCCGGCAAATACGCCCGCGGGCGGGTGCTGGTGGTGGCGGGAAGCCGGCGCTTCCGGGGGGCGGGGCATCTGGCCCTGGCCGGTGCCAGTGCGGCCGGCTGCGGCAGCCTGCGGGCCGCCGGACCAGCGGGCCTGGGGGACGCCCTCCAGACCAGCGCGCCCCATGTGGTGGTGAGCCGGGAACTGGACGGCGACCCCCACGGCAACCTGCTGCTGGCCGGCCTGTCCTGCGCCGACCTGGAACGGCTCGATGCGGTGCTGGTGGGCCCCGGGCTGGGCTGCCCGCACCCGTCCACGGCATCGATCCCCTCCAGCCTGGCGGCGGCTGAACGGGAGAGCTGGGAGCGGCTGGGGGCCTTTGGCGGCCTGTTGGTGCTGGATGCCGACGGTCTCAACCGCCTGGCAGTGGGGGTGGCAGAGGGGGTGGCGGGCGGTTCGGACCCGACCCCCACCGCGTGGCTGCAGCAGCGCCGGGGACCGACCTGGATCACCCCCCATGCCGGGGAATTCGCGCGCCTGTTCCCCCAATGGGCCGAACGCCCACCCCTGGAGGCCGCGGCCGCCGCGGCCTGCCAGAGCGGTGTCGCCGTGGTGCTCAAGGGGGCCCGCAGCGTGGTGGCCGCACCCGATGGCCGCTGCTGGCAGCTGCTGGAGAGCGAACCCAACGCCGCCCGGGCGGGTCTGGGCGATGTGCTGGCCGGGTATGTGACGGCGGTGGGCGCCATGGCCCTGGCGGCAAGCGGTGAACCGCACCGCCCGCATCCGGCATCGGAGCTGACGACCGTGCTGGCCCCCGTGCTGGCCGCCGCCACCCTGGCCCATGCCGAGGCCGGCCGACGCCTGGGGGTCCTGGGCGGCCCGGGACGCTGCTCCCCACCGGCCATCGCCGCTGAACTGGCGGGCATCGGGCTCGACCCCGCTCGATCCTCAGGAGACAGCGGAGCTGCTTGGTCAGCAACGCCCAGCCAGAACTGACCACCCGGACCTTGCCGGAAAGGCTGATCGGTGCTTTGACCAATCAGCCCGCCGACAATTGTGTGGTTTTGCAAGCAAAAGCTGAAGCGTTACTGAAACTACACAGGGCATGCCATTTCTGGGTTGATAGTTTAACTCCCATTCCTGCGTCACGATGACCGCTTCCCCCTCAAGGGCCAGCGACAGCAGTCGCCGGCGCAGCAGTGATCCGATCAGCTGGTACCTGGCCAGCATCGGCCGGGAACCCCTGCTCACCCCTGCCGAGGAGATCGAACTCGGCAACCAGGTTCAGGTGATGATGCACCTGCTGGAGGAGGGGAAGGTGACCTACTCCGACCATGAACGCAAACTGCTGCGCATCGGCAAGCGCTCCAAGCAGCGGATGATGAAGGCCAACCTCCGGCTGGTGGTGAGCGTCGCCAAGAAATACCAGGGCAAGGGACTGGAACTGCTCGATCTCATCCAGGAAGGCTCCCTGGGTCTGGAGCGGGCGGTCGAAAAATTCGATCCCACCCGCGGTTACAAGTTCTCCACCTATGCCTTCTGGTGGATCCGCCAGAGCATGACCCGGGCCATCGCCTGCCAGTCCCGCACCATCCGCCTCCCCGTCCATCTCAGTGAACGCCTCAGCGCGATCCGCAAGGTGAGCCTGGATCTGGCCCACAAACTGGGCGCCATGCCCAGCCGTCAGGAAATCGCCGAGGCGATGGCCCTTCCCCTCGACGAGCTGGACAGCCTGCTGCGCCAGGCCCTCACCACCTCCAGCCTCGATGCCCCGGTGAATGGCGATGAAGGCCGCAGCTTCCTGGGGGATCTGATTGCCGATTCCAGCAACGAAGAGCCCCTGGACCAGGTGGAGCGGGGCATGCATCAGGAGCAGCTCGACCACTGGCTCACCCACCTCAGCGACCAGGAGCGTCAGGTGCTGCAGCTGCGTTTCGGCCTCGAGGGGGCCGATCGCCACACCCTCGCCGAGATCGGACGGCAGCTGGAGGTCTCCCGCGAGCGGGTCCGCCAGGTTGAACTGAAGGCCCTGCGAAAACTCCGGAACCTCACCCGGCGCATGCCCAGCAGCATCTGAGCCCACCACCGCTCGTCTACCACCCCGCCTATTCCGCCCCGCTGCCGAGCAGCCATCGCTTTCCGATGGCCAAGTTCCGGCTGCTCTTCGAGCTGCTCCAAAGGCAGGGCCTGGCCGACGCCACCAGCGTGCACCGACCGCTGCCCATTCCCCGGCGTTGGCTGGAGCTGGTGCACCCCCGCCGCTACCACCAGGCCTTTGCCCGCGATGAGCTGAGCCCAGGCGAGCAGCGCAGGATCGGGCTGCCCAGCAGCCAGCCCCTGGTGCGACGCACCTGGTTGTCGGTGGGAGGCACCCTGCTCACGGCGCGGCTCGCCCTGCGCCATGGGGTGGCCTGTCATCTGGCCGGCGGGACCCACCATGCCTTTCCCGACCAGGGGAGCGGCTTCTGCATCTTCA
>NZ_JBKKKY020000084.1:5000-9690 GCF_046613545.2 Aphanothece microscopica RSMan92
GCCGAACCCACGCCTGTTGAAAAAGTCGGGGATGATCTGTGGCTAGGGGTGAAAGGCCAATCAAACCAGGAAATAGCTGGTTCTCCGCGAAATCTATTGAGGTAGATCGTCATCTGGACACCCTCGGAGGTAGAGCACCGGATGGGCTAGGGGGACCCAAAGTCCTACCAAACCCAACCGAACTCCGAATGCCGGGGAGTGATAGGTGGCAGACAGACAGTGGGTGCTAAGGTCCATTGTCGAGAGGGAAACAGCCCAGACCACCAGCTAAGGCCCCTAATTCGTGGCTAAGTGGGAAAGCATGTGGGACGGCCAAAACAACCAGGAGGTTGGCTTAGAAGCAGCCATCCTTTAAAGAAAGCGTAATAGCTCACTGGTCTAATAGCTGTTCTGCGGCGAAAATGTAACGGGGCTCAAGCCACGAGCCGAAGCTGTGGGTGCATCGAAAGATGTGCGGTAGCGGAGCGTTCCCTAGGCCTGCGAAGCGGTACCCGTGAGGGGCCGTGGAGGTATGGGAAGTGCGAATGCGGACATGAGTAGCGACAAGGAGGGTGAGAAACCCTCCCGCCGAAAATCCAAGGGTTCCTGCGCAAGGCTAATCCGCGCAGGGTGAGCCGGCCCCTAAGGCGAGGGCGACAGCCGTAGCCGATGGAAACCAGGTGAATATTCCTGGGCCCGTCAGAAGTGACAGCCGTGAAGTGGTGTCATCCCTTATCGGATTGGGGTGGCGCCTGGATCGGCTCGGGAAATAGCTCTGACATATGGACCGTACCCTAAACCGACACAGGTGGATTGGACGAGTATTCCAAGGCGCTTGAGGGAACCATGCTGAAGGAACTAGGCAAATTGCTCGCGTAACTTCGGGATAAGCGAGACCTGCTGCCGGGCAACCGGTGGTGGGTGGCACAGACCAGGGGGTGGCGACTGTTTAGTAAAAACACAGGGCTCTGCGAAATCGAGAGATGACGTATAGGGTCTGACGCCTGCCCGGTGCTGGAAGGTCAAGGGGAGGAGTGCAAGCTCCGAACCGAAGCCCCAGTAAACGGCGGCCGTAACTATAACGGTCCTAAGGTAGCGAAATTCCTTGTCGGGTAAGTTCCGACCTGCACGAATGGCGTAACGACCTCCCCACTGTCTCCAGCATGGGCTCAGCGAAATTGAATTCCCCGTGAAGATGCGGGGTACCCGCGGTCAGACGGAAAGACCCTATGAACCTTTACTGCAGCTTCGCAGTGGCGCCAGGAAGGGACTGTGTAGGATAGGTGGGAGGCTTTGAAGCATGGGCGCTAGCTTGTGTGGAGCCAACCTTGAAATACCACCCTGTGCCTTTCTGGCGTCTAACCGAGCCCGGTCACCCCGGGCCGGGACCCTGCGTGGTGGGCAGTTTGACTGGGGCGGTCGCCTCCCAAATGGTAACGGAGGCGCGCGATGGTGGGCTCAAGCCGGTCGGACATCGGCTGTTGAGTGCAAAGGCACAAGCCCGCCTGACTGCGAGCGCGACAGCGCGAGCAGAGACGAAAGTCGGCCTTAGTGATCCGGTGGTCCCGCGTGGAAGGGCCATCGCTCAACGGATAAAAGGTACTCTAGGGATAACAGGCTGATCTCCCCCAAGAGTCCACATCGACGGGGAGGTTTGGCACCTCGATGTCGGCTCATCGCATCCCGGGGCTGGAGCAGGTCCCAAGGGTTCGGCTGTTCGCCGATTAAAGCGGTACGTGAGCTGGGTTTAGAACGTCGTGAGACAGTTCGGTCCCTATCTGCCGTGGGTGTACGAGACTTGAGAGGATCCGTCCCTAGTACGAGAGGACCGGGATGGACGCACCTCTGGTGAACCGGTTGTCGCGCCAGCGGCACGGCCGGGTGGCCAAGTGCGGAATGGATAACCGCTGAAGGCATCTAAGCGGGAAACCAGCCTCAAGACCAGGTCTCGCCGAGGGCCGTGGTAGACCACCACGTCGATAGGCCGCAGGTGTAAGAGGGGTAACCCTCTCAGCTGAGCGGTCCTAATCGCCCGATAGAGCTCAAGATCAACGCCGCCGCACCGGCCTGGGACACCCGCAAGGGTCAACCAGCAAACCGCGCGCAGCACCAAACCGCGCAACATTGCCGCAGCCAACACACACACACACACCGATCCAGAAGAACCAGCATATGTTCTGCCTGTCACACACAAGGATCCGGCGCGGTGGCCCGGTGGTCATCGCGGAGATGATACACCCGATCCCATCCCGAACTCGGCCGTGAAACACTCCAGCGCCCATGGTACTGCATCTCAAGATGCGGGAGAGTCGGTCGCCGCCGGGCCACCACGCCGGATCACTTGCACAACAGTCAGAACATCAACGCGGGGTGGAGCAGCCCGGTAGCTCGTCAGGCTCATAACCTGAAGGTCACAGGTTCAAATCCTGTCCCCGCATCCCATGATCCCATGACTTCCCACGAACGGCCGTTCTCCACCCGGAGAACGGCCGTTTTCGTGTTCAAACCACCCCGGCGGCCGTCCGCCTCCGCCATCTCCAGGAAGGCCGCCAGGTCGCCCCGCAAGCTGAGCGACACCTCGCCCCGTCGCTCCCCCGGGTGAACCAGGATCGCGTCCACCAGCGTCCTCAGCGCCTCGGTGGCCAGCAATGCGGTCGCCTCATCCTTGAGCGCCTCCTCCAGCGCCTCGACCCGGCGGCGATACAGCGCCGGCAGGTTCGGGTGCAGCACCGGAACAGGCTCCGGCACTCCAGCCGCAGCCGCCTCGGCCCGCAGCGCCTCCCGCCGCCGTTCGACCTCCCGCAGCTCGGTCGCCATCGCGACGCCTCCATGGCCGTCCTTGATCAGGTCCAGCATGGTGCGGATCTGCCGGTCCAGCTTGGCGACCTGCCCTTGAAGGCCCGCCTGGCGCGCCCCGCGTTCCCTGTTCGCGGCGTTCACCTCGGCGACGTAGGCCTGGGCAAACTCCTCCACCAAGGCCGGCGCCAGCAACCGCTCCTTGAGGCCGACCAGCACCCTGTTCAGCACGACGTCGCGCGCCACCGTGCGGCGGTTGCCGCAAGTGCCGCGCTCGACGTGGTTCGAGCAGCCGAGCCGGCCGCCGCTGCCCACGATGCTCATCGGCGCATTGCACAGGCCGCAGCGCACCAGGCCGGCCAGCGGCCACCGGGGGCGTCGGGCTGCCGCAAGGGCGCTGCCGCGGTTCGGTGCCGACGCGGCGGAGACAATCCGTCGGGCGGCCTCCAGGCGCCGCTGCGCTGCCTCGAAGACCGCCTCGTCAAGGATTGCGAGGTGGGGCACCGCCGTGACCACCCAGGCGTCCCGCGGGTTCAGCCGCGCCACCCGCCGGCCGGTACTCGGGTCTTTGACGAAGTGCTGGCGGTTCCAAATCCGCTCGCCGATGTAGAGCCGGTTCCGGAGCACGCCGGTCTCCCGCTCAGCGCCCCCCAGCAGCAGCGATGCGGTCCATTGGCCGCTGCGCGGTCCCGGCACCCCCTCGGCATTCAGTCCCTTGGCGATCGACCGGGGTGACTGCCCGGCGGTGTAGGCCGCGAAGACCCGCCGCACGATGGCGGCCTCATCCGGCTCGATCTCGAGTTCGCCCGTGATCGGTATGCCGTCCGGCCGCAGGCCGCGCCGAACCCGGTAGCCGAAGCAGAGCCCGCCACCGCTGCCGCCCGCCCTGACGCGCCCCTCCAGGCCGCGATGGGTCTTTTGCGCGAGGTCCTTGAGGAACAGCGCTGACATCGTGCCCTTGAGGCCGACATGCAGTTCGTTGATGTCGCCATCCACGACGGTGACAACCCGGACCTGCGCGAAGGTCATCTGCTTGTGGAAGCCGGCGATGTGCTCCTGGTCGCGGCTCAGGCGGTCGAGGGCCTCGGCCAGCACGACATCGAAGCGCCCCGCGCGTGCCTCGGAGACCATCTGCTGGAAGCGCGGGCGACCGGCCGTGGCGCCGCTGATGGCGTAGTCGGCATAGACCTCCACCACCTGCCAGCCCTCGCGCTCGGCCCGTGCACGGCAAATCCGTACCTGGTCCTCGATCGACTGCTCGGACTGGGCATCGCTGCTGAACCGGGCATAGATCGCGCATCGGGTCATGGGCGGGGCGCTCCGGGCTGAGGGCGGGGAATCGACGCGGCGGTGATCATAGGGGCTCCTCGCCGCTCTCCGCGACTTTCCCGGCTTTGCCTGCCCGCCGCGCGAAGGTGTTGCGCGCGAGCGGTGCCGTCAGGGCGCGCGCCGCGGCGAGGCCGGCGTGGAAGCGGCTGGCCGCCGACGCCCGCGAGCCACGGTCATAGGCCGCGTCATGGGTCGCCCGGGTGATGCCGAGTACCGCCGCGCCCGTGCTAGGCGCCTCCGGGTCCGCGATCGGCGCCACGGTGCCGATGCCATACCGGAAGCGGTGCGGGCCAAACGCCTCGCCCTGCCCGAAGCGTTTCTCCGACCACCACCGGATCCGCTTGGCGACGCCGATTATCCCGAGAGGTTCACCACTCCAGTTGATCCACATCGCGTCGACGCTGAACCGGAACACCTCCTGCGCCTGCTGGTTGGCAAGTTGAGCGAGCCGCTCCCAGACGGCGCGGAGTTGGTCGGACACCTCCAGAAACCCTGATGTCAGGTGCACGATGGTCGGGCGGCGGGTGTTCAGTCACGGCGCGGCGGGATTTCGGAGATCACGCTGCCGAGGGATGCTTGCCGGGGC
>NZ_JBKKKY020000085.1:0-9534 GCF_046613545.2 Aphanothece microscopica RSMan92
CACCCCTGTCTCCGCAGCGATGGCCAGCTCCGACACGATCTTCGGCCGCATCCTGCGCGGCGAGATTCCCTGCGACCAGGTCCATGCCGACGACCGCTGCCTGGCTTTCCGGGACGTGGCCCCTCAGGCGCCGGTTCACATCCTGATCATTCCCCGCGAGCCCCTGGAGAATCTCCTGGATGCCGAGCCCGGTCACGCCGAGCTGCTCGGCCATCTGCTGCTGGTGGCCGCCCGGGTGGCCCGGCAGGAGGGACTGGAGGGATTCCGCACCGTCATCAACAGCGGCGCCGAGGCCGGCCAGACCGTGTTCCACCTGCATGTGCATGTGATCGGTGGCCGTCCGCTGGCCTGGCCGCCCGGCTGAGTCCCGGCGCCAGCCACAATGCCTGGATCCGTGCCGGCCCATGACACCCTTCCATGCCCTCCGCAGCCAGCTGGGCAAATTGCAGCGGTTGTCCCAGCCTTACTTCCTCCCGGTGGAGGAGACCCGGGGTTGGCAGTTCCTGCTGCTGGTGGTGGCGATGCTCGCGGTGGTGGTGGGCACCACCCTGCTGCTGCTCACCGGCGTCATCGCCCTCAGCGGGGTTTTCATCCCGGTGTTGCGCAGTCGCTTCCTCCCCGGGGTCCCGGAACAGGTGGCGGCCATCTGGCGGAGCCCCTTCGGTCCAGGCGCGATGGTGGTGCTGGCGGCCGGCCTGGGTTGCTTCGCCGCCTTCCGCACCAAGCTCCGCCAGGGCCGCTGGCTTCCCTGGCTGCTGCTGGGGGTGATCGTGCTGTTGATCCTTGTCATCAACGGCATCAATGTGGGGATCAGTTATATCGCCCGCAATGTCGACAATGCCCTGGTCGCCTATGACCAGGACGCCTTCTGGAAAATTGTCGCGATCTATGCATTCTGTCTCGTTCTGGCTCTGCCGATCCGGGCCATTCAGAGTTATCTGATTCCCAAGCTCGGCCTGTTGTGGCGAGAGTGGCTGAGCAATCGGCTGCTGGGGCGCTACCTGTCCAACCGGGCCTACTACGTCCTTAATCCCAACGATGAGTCTGCCGAAGAAATCGATAATCCGGATCAACGGATCTCCCAGGACACGGCCAGCTTCACCGGAACCAGCCTCAGTGTCACGGTGGAGATCCTCTCGGCTCTGCTTACATTCTTCAGTTTCATCATTGTGCTGTGGAGCATCAGCTCGCAGTTGGCACTATGGCTGTTGATCTATTCGGTTGGAGGTACGGTCATCATCGTATTCGCCAGCCGAAAGCTTGTTGCGCTGAACTACCAGCAGCTCAAGCTGGAGGCCGATTTCCGCTACGGGCTTGTACACATCCGTGACAACGCCGAGTCGATTGCCTTCTACCGCGGCGAGCAGCAGGAGTCGCGGGAGGCCGAGCGTCGCCTTGGTGGCGCAATCCGCAACTACAACAGGCTGATCATCTGGGAAGCGTTGATCAGCGTGATCCAGCGTTCCTACGATTACTTCTCGCGCTTTCTGCCGTGGTTGGTGATCGCGCCGATCTACTTTGCCAAGGGAGTCGACTTCGGGGTGTTCGGCCAGGCGAGCATCGCCTTTTCCCAGGTGCTCTTCTCGGTCAGTTACATCGTCAACAACATCGATCGACTGGCGGCTTTCTCCGCCTCGATCAGCCGTCTCGAGGGCTTTCAGGGCAAGGTCGAGGCGATCGGTGGTGAGATGGCGGCCCTGGTGGCCCGGGAGAAGCTGGACGAGGCCTCGCGTCCTGCCAGGGATCGCGACGCCTCCATCCTGGTCAGCCATGTGGATCTGGTGCCACCCCGCACCAGCCGCACCCTGATCCACGATCTCAGCGTCGAGGTGGACCGTCACCAGCGGTTGCTGGTGGTGGGACCCTCCGGCTGCGGCAAGACCTCCTTCCTGCGGATGGTGAGCGGCCTTTGGCCACCGGCCGCCGGCAGCGTGCAGCGACCGCGGGAGGGCGAGCTGCTGTTCATCCCCCAGAAGCCCTACATGCTGCTGGGCAGCCTGCGCGAACAGCTCTGTTACCCGCTCCAGCCGGACCGCTTCAGTGACGAGCAGCTGCGCCACGTCCTCGAGCAGGTGCGCCTGCCTGAGCTGGTGCACCGCTATCCCGACCTCGAGATCAAGCAGGACTGGCCGCGCCTGCTGTCGCTGGGCGAACAGCAGCGTCTGGCCTTCGCCCGGCTGCTGCTCAACTCCCCCCACTTCGTGGTGCTCGATGAGGCCACCAGCGCCCTCGACGTGGCGACGGAGCGCCATCTCTACGACCTGCTGATGCAACGGGAGATGGCGTTCGTGAGCGTCGGCCACCGCCCCACCCTCACGGCCTTCCATGACACCGTGCTGGAGCTCGACGGTCGCGGAGGCTGGCGTCTTCTGCCCGCGGCGGGTTATGACGTTGGCCGCCATGTCTGATCCGATGGGTTCCGCCGCCGCTGGTTCCTCTGCCCCTGGTTCGTCTGCCCCTGGTTTGCCTGACCCTGTGCCCCAGGAGGAGGCGAGCAGGGCCACCAGCGCCACCACCCCCGATGTCCCCGCCTTCGGCTGGAGCGGCTATGCCGAGCGCGTCAACGGGCGCTTCGCGATGGTGGGCTTTGTGGCTGTGCTGGCGATCGAAGCCCTCAGCGGGGACACCTTCCTCCACTGGGCCGGCCTGGTGCCCTGAAGATCCAGGTCGCCCCAGGATCAGGTTGCCTCAGGATCTAGGGCACCTGAATCAGATCGATCTGCCAGAGGCCCTGGCGGCTCACCTGCACGGCCAGCTCCCGGCCGTCGGGCCGGAGGTGCACCTGGCGTGGCACCCCGGGGGGCACGATCGGCAGCGGTTGGAGGCCCTGCAGGGAGCGCCGATAGATCACCAGTTCGGTGCGCCCCTCGAGCTGACGCACCAGGGCCAGTCGCTCGCCGCGGCTGTCCACCGACACGTGGATGGGCTGGGCGTCCGGCCGGTTCAGGCCCGGCACGGGCACAGGCCGCTGGCGCTGCAGATCCACCAGCACCACCCGCTCCCGCCCGCCGCTGCCGCTGATCAGGGCCAGCCAGTTGCCGCTCAGGGAGGGATCGCGGTTGGCCCCCAGTGGCTCCAGCTGGCGGTTGATCCCTACCAGGGACACCGGACCGGCCGCCAGGCACCCCGTCAGCAGCAGGGGGGCGAGCAGGGTGGCCAGGCGGGGCAGCCCCCTCGGGCGTTCTTCCCCCACCGCGTTCCCTCCCCCATCGGCGTGCGTCGTCACCGCTCTGCCGCTCCATCTGCCGCGCCACCGCCGATCTCCGGGGTGCCGCCGGGACGGTCCGGTTCCACCAGAGCGCTGAGGTCGAGCAGTTCGACCTGCCACTGGCCGGATCTGACCACCTGGAGAGCCACGCGGGTGGCATCGGGGGCCAGGCTGAGCCTGACCGGCATGGCATTGCCCCGGAGGGGCAGGCGCACCAGCCGACCGCTGAGGCGATCCTCCAGCAGGGCCAGCCTCTGGGGACCCTGCTGCACCAGCAGCGCCACGTAGCGGCCGTTCCAGCTGAGCGAGGGGGAGCTGTGGGGTTCGCGGCCCCGCAGGTGGCGGAGCGGGATCACCCGGCCGCCCGGCTGTTCCTGCAGGATCAGCCGGGCCCTTCCCCCCGTTTCCAGCACCGAGGCCAGATACCGGCCATTGCCGCTCAGGGCTGGATCGAGCCGGTTGCCGTCAGGCCCGAAGCCCACCGGTGTGGCCGTGCGACGACCCAGCCAGGCACAGCCGCCCAGGCTGAGGGCCAGGGCGAGGAGGGCGAGGCAGGGCCGGGAACGGCTGGGCGGTCTCGGCCGCGCCTGGCGACGCTGGGGGATCAGTCGTCGAAGCGGGAGGCGTTGTCCCGGGGCCTGGCGTCCTGAACGGGAGGGGCCGGGGGCCGCTCGGAGGATTCGGAGCGCGCTCTCACGGGGGTGAAATCGGCGTCGCTGACCCCACGGTCGGCACTGCGAGCGCCGCGGATCGGGGCACCCTGCGGTACGCCTGGGCGCTCCGGGGGCTCGGCCATGGCGCCGGCCGCCCCGGCAGGGGGCCTTCGGCTGGAGCGCGGCGCACCGGGCTCAGCGGCGGCGGCGGCCGGCCTGGAGCCCCGACGTGGCTCGGGACGGGTATCGCGATCGCGGCGGCGGGCGCCAAAATCGGCGGCGGTCCTGGCAGCATCGGCGGTGTAGCGACCACGGGGCCCATCTGGTGGGGTTTCGTCGGTCTCCCAGTTGTCAGTCGGAGCGCCCCGGCGGCTGGCAGCCCGTTCGGGGATCGCTGCCCGGCTGGAGCGCCGCATCCGGTAGAACTCCTCGTCGGGGTCACGGGTGGGGATGCGGCGACGCAGGGGTTCGGGTTCGTCGAGTCGATCCATGTCGCGCTCGTCCCAGGCCTGGCCAGCCATGCGGGGGCGGTAGGGCCCGGCCGGAGCCGGTTCGTCATCGTCGAAATAGGACGAGCGGCGGGCCTGCTCCGTGGTCACCCCCCGCAGCCGCACGCTCTCGTAGGCGAAGAAGACGGTGGTGCCGGCGAGGAGGAACTGGCCGAACTGAAGAATCGGATCGAGCCGCCAGCCCTGGAAAAACAGAATGCCGCCGCAGAGCAGGCCAACGGCGGCGAAGAAGACGTCGTAATCACGGGCCAGGGCTGGCTTGAAGCTGCGCATGAAATAGAGCAGCGCTCCGCCAACCGCCAGCACGATGCCGACGATGCTGGCCCAGTTGAGGCTGGCATTGACCACGGAATCTCACCCTGGAGCTCCCAGGCACTGTAGGCAGGTGTCCAGGCCCGGAGGCAGGTGGCCAGGCCCGGGACGGGGCGTTCTCAGAGACGCCGGTCCAGCCGGTCGTTCTGGCTGATCAGCACCAGGGCGATCGAGATCGGCACAACCACGATCACGGCACCCCAGGCGAGGCTGCTGAGGAAGTTGGCGAGGGAAGGGGTCATGGCGCGGCGGACCGTCGGCGACAGGCGTCGCGGAATCCTAGGCAGCGACGCCAGCTTCCTACGCTGACCTCGCCCCTGCTTAGAGCTTTGTGACGGCGCTACCCCTTTCTCCGCTGGCCTGGTCGCATCTGCTGCTGGGGCTGGTGCTCGCCCTCTGGACCCTGCTGTTCCTGTTCCGCATCGTGCTGACCTGGTACCCCCAGGTGGACCTCGGCAAGGGGGTGATGCGCCTGGTCGGAGCCCCCACGGAACCCCTGCTAACCCCGACCCGCCGGCTGATCCAGCCCATCGGCGGCGTGGATGTGACACCGGTGGTGTGGGTGGGCCTGCTCAGCCTGCTGCGGGAGCTGCTGGTGGGCCAGCAGGGCCTGCTCACCCAGGTGCTGCAGCACAGCCACCCTGTGGCCTAGACCCTGCCGTCCGCACAGGCCGTCTGATTCAGGGCCGTGGGATTCAGGGGCGCGGCAGCATCTCCTCCTCCACGAACTTGGTGTGCACGTCCCCGGCCTGGAATTCCGGTCGCTCGAGCAGTTGCAGGTGGAACTCGATCGTGGTCGGAATGCCGGTCACGGCACATTCCGAGAGGGCCCGGTGCAGGCGGCGCAGGGCGTGATCGCGGTCGACGCCCCAGACGATCAGCTTGCCGATCAGGGAGTCATAGAAGGGGGGGATCTCGTAGCCGGTGTAAACGTGGCTGTCGACCCTGACTCCGGGGCCGCCGGGCGGCAGCCAGCCGGTGATCTTGCCCGGGGCCGGCCTGAAGTTCTGACGGGGATCTTCGGCATTGATCCGCACCTCGATGGCGTGCCCCCGCAGGCAGATGTCCTCCTGGCGGACGGAGATGGGTTCGCCGCCGGCAATCCGCAGCTGCTCGGCGATCAGGTCGACCCCCGTCACCACCTCGGTGACGGGATGCTCCACCTGGATCCGGGTGTTCATCTCCATGAAATAGAAGTTGCCGCCCCGGTCCACCAGAAACTCCACCGTGCCGGCGCCCTCGTAGCCGATGGTGCGGGCCGCGGCCACCGCCGCTTCTCCCATCTGGCGGCGAAGGTCGGCATTGATGGCCACGCTGGGGGCCTCCTCGAGCAGCTTCTGGTGACGCCGCTGGATCGAGCAGTCGCGCTCGCCCAGGTGCACCACGGTGCCGTGGCGGTCCGCCAGCACCTGCACCTCCACGTGGCGGGGCCGGTCGATGAATTTCTCCATGTACAGGCCTGGGTTGCCGAAGGCGGCTTCCGCCTCGCCCTGGGCGGCCTTGAAGAGGCCCTCCAGCTGGTCGGCGGCCGGGACCAGGCGCATGCCGCGGCCACCGCCGCCGGCCGTGGCCTTGATCATCACCGGGTACCCCATCGCTTCGGCCAGCGCAGCCGCCTGGCGCGGGGTCTCCAGCAGTCCCTCGCTGCCGGGGATGGTGGGCACCCCCACCCGCTGCATGGTGGCCTTCGCCGTCGACTTGTCCCCCATCGAGCGGATCGCCTCGGGGGAGGGGCCGACGAAGGTGATCCCGTGGTCGGCGCAGATTTCGGCGAAGCGGTCGTTCTCGGCCAGGAAGCCGTAGCCGGGGTGGATCGCGTCCGCTCCGCGGGAGGTGGCCGCGGCCAGGATGTTCGGAATGTTCAGGTAGCTCTTCGAGCTGGGGGCCTCGCCGACACAGACGGCTTCGTCGGCCAGCTGGACATGCAGGGCGTTGCGGTCCACGGTGCTGTAGACGGCCACGGTCGGAATCCCGAGCTCACGGCAGCTCCGCAGGATCCTCAGGGCAATCTCGCCGCGGTTGGCGATCAGCAACTTGCCGATGGACATCCGCAGCCGCTCAGCTGGTACAGGCCATCGCGGACTGTATCAGTGCTCACAGGCCCGTCCTGCGGCCCGAGCCGGCCTCGGGCCGGGGCATGGACCGGGTGATGGGTATATTGCTCAACCGATGCGCCACCGCGGCCCATCGAACCACCCGGATGGGCATTGCCCAGCCGTTGCATCACGCGGATGTGGTGGAATTGGTAGACACGCACGTTTGAGGGGCGTGTGGCTTCGGCCTTGCGAGTTCAAGTCTCGCCATCCGCATTTTTTCTTTTCCGGTTTGGGTGACGGGGTGCCGCCACACTCCAACGCAGACCTTCGGTACCCCGCCTGGGACCCAGCCTCTCGGGTCACCGCCACGACGGCCATCGTGCTGGTGAGCAACGGCCCCGGTGAGCTGACCACCTGGGTCAGACCCCTGGCTCTCTGCCTGCATCGCCGCCTCAGCCTGAGGCCCCGCCAGCCGGATGGGCCCTGCAGCCTGGATCTGGTGATGGTGCCCTGTCCCAACGGCACCGGCGGCGAGCACCGGGTCGCCGCCCAGTGGGGGCTGTTCGAGCGGATCACCCCGGCGCGGCGCTTCTGGAGCCTGCTGCTGCGGCCGCGGCGGTTCGGCCCCTGGCCCCGGCAGGGGGTCGTGGTGTTTCTGGGCGGTGACCAGTTCTGGAGTGTGCTGCTCTCGGCCCGGTTGGGCTACCGCCACCTCACCTATGCCGAATGGGTGGCCCGCTGGCCACGCTGGAATGACCGGATCGCGGCGATGGGGCCCCGCGCCGCCGCTCAGCTGCCCCCCCGCTGGTCGTCCCGCTGCCGGGTGGTGGGCGACCTGATGGCGGATCTGTCGGAGGCGGCCCGCAGCGAGGAGCCCCTGCCGGAGGGGATCTGGGTGGCGCTGCTGCCGGGCTCCAAGCGGGCCAAGCTGCGGATCGGGGTGCCCTTCCTGCTCGAGACCGCCGATCGACTGGCGAGCCTGAATCCCGGCTGCCGCTTCCTGCTTCCCCTGGCCCCCACCACCAGCGTGGAGGAGCTGCTCAGCCATGCCGGGCCGGCCAATCCGATCGCCCGCGCTTACCGCTCCGGCGTGCCCCGGCTGGAGCCCGGCGGGGATGGGCTCGTGACCCCCGCCGGCACCCGGATCCGGCTGGAGCGCCGCAATCCCGCCCATGCCCTCCTCAGCCAGTGCCGCCTGGCCCTGACCACGGTGGGTGCCAACACGGCGGAACTGGGGGCCCTGGGGCTGCCGATGCTGGTGCTGGTGCCCACCCAGCATCTGCAGGTGATGCAGGCCTGGGACGGCCTGGCCGGTCTGCTGGGGCGGCTGCCGCTGCTGCGGTGGCTGTTCGGTCTGGCGCTCACGGCCTGGCGCCTGCGACACCGCGGCTTCCTGGCCTCCCCGAACATCACCGCAGGCCGCCTGGTGGTGCCCGAGCGGGTCGGGCCGATCACCCCCGAGCAGATCGCGGCGGAGGCCGCCGACTGGCTGGCCTCGCCGGCTCGCCTGGACGGCATGCGGGCTGATCTGCGCAGCCTGCGGGGCGCTCCAGGGGCCGTGGCGGCGCTGGCGGATCTGGTGGAGGAGCTCCTGCCGACCCGGACGGATTCCTAGGGTTGGGCTTCAATCCAGACTCCTGCCTTGGCCATGGCTGATCAGAGCGATCCCCAGTCCTCCGCCTGCGGGCTCGAGAGTGGTCTGGCGCGGGGGGTGGAGGAGGAGGTGTGGCGCCAGAAGCTCACCCCCGAGCAGTTCCGCATCGCCCGCCAGGGCGGCACGGAGCGGGCCTTCAGCGGCGCCTACTGGAACCAGAAAGGCTCCGGGATGTACCACTGCATCTGCTGTGATGCCGAACTGTTCAGCAGTGACACCAAGTTTGATTCCGGCACCGGCTGGCCCAGCTTCTGGGATGGGGTGCGCCCTGGCGCGATCAGCACCCACTTGGACCGCAGCCACGGCATGGTGCGCACCGAGATCCGCTGTGCCCAGTGCGATGCCCACCTGGGCCACGTGTTCTCGGATGGCCCGGCACCCACGGGGCAGCGCTACTGCGTCAACTCCGCATCGCTCGAGTTCCGGGCGGACTGAGCTCCTGCCCCTTGGTTCACAATCGACTGGACCGGTCCTGCCTGGACCAGTTCACCAGGGATCATCCAGCTCTTCGGCGTCCACGTCCACCGGTTCGGCGGGAAGCCGGCCGGGGGGACGCCGGCGGGGGCCATCGATCGGCCGAAGCTCCCGGGGGCTCGCTTCGCGCTCTCCCGGGCGGTCCCCCGGCAGCCTGCGCTCCCGGTAGCCACCGTCCTCGTACCGGCCCTCTCCGGAACGGCCGCCCTGAGAGCTGCTGCCCTCGAACCGGCTGCCCCCGTAGCGGCCTTCGTCGGAGTTGCTCTCTTCGTAGCGGCCCTCGGGGTAGCGGCTGTCGGAGTAGCGGCCGTCGGGGTAGCGGGGCGGGGCCTCGAACCGCCGGTCGTCGAGCCCCTCCTCCTCGTCCAGGTAGCGGCGCTGGCGTAGGGGCGCCCGCTCCCGGCGCTCCTCGACCTCCACGTAGTCAAGCTCCTCCTCCGGTACGAAGGCCTGGCTGCTGGCGGGCTGGATGCGCCGTTGCTCCTGGACGCTGGGGACGCCAGGGGCCAGTTGGTTCTCCACCGGCACCATGGTGCTGCGGTAGCGCTCCCGCTCCTCCTGCTCCCAGCTGGGGCCACCGATCCCGAGCTTCTCGAGCAGGCCGGTGCCCAGCTGCTTGAGCTTCTCCTCGGCTCCCTCGTAGACGATGATCCGATCGGGCCCGCTGCTGACGATCTCCTCCACGGCC
>NZ_JBKKKY020000086.1:0-9397 GCF_046613545.2 Aphanothece microscopica RSMan92
CCACAATGAACGCATGCAGGGCATCCGTGACGAACTCTCCGGCACCAAGTCCGCCGCTTCACCCGGCGACAAGCTGACCGGCCAGGGCGGCTGGACCGAGGCCGAGGGCTGCCCGCTTTACACCGACGACGACTTCCCGCGCGCCGTGCAGCAGTTCGAGGACTTCATGGCGAAGAACCCCGATGTTGACGCCTTCGTGCCGACGGGTGGCTTCCCGCAGTTCATCCCCGACGCCAACCGCGCCGCGGTGGGCAAGTACAAGGACAAGATCGCGTCCAAGTCTCTGGCACTCGTGGTGGCCGATACGCTGCCCGTCCAGATCGAGCAGATGAAGGAAGGTCTGTCGCTGGGCCAGGTCGGCCAACGTCCCTTCGAGATGGGCTACAAGACCATGAACGCTCTGCGCGACATGAAGGACGGCAAGGCTGCGCCGGCCGATCCGACCTATACGGGCCTCGACGTCTGCACGCCCGAGACGGCCGATACCTGCATCGCCAAGTAAGCGGCGAAAGAGTTTTTCCAATCCAGAGAGACGGGGCGAGAGTCCCGTCTTCCTTTTTTGGGGACAGTCGCCTGGGCACTTGTGCACGATTATATAGCGTGCATAGCTGAGCCGGATTTCAAGCAGAGGGAGGAACGAGAATGAAGTTGGCTGCCGTTTCCGTGGCATTGCTTTTGCTCAGCGCCGCCGCCCCCGCCTTCGCGGACGGCTATCCCGCGATAAAGCTCTATTCCGGCAGCACGACCGTGACGGGCGAGGAGATCGCCTATCCGACGTTAGGAAAGGCGCATGTCAATGCCATGATCGTCACACTTGCGCCGGGCGAGAAGACGTTGCTCCACCAGCACGGCGTTCCTGTCTTCATTCACATCCTCGAAGGCGAAGTGACGGTCGATTACGCCGGCAAGGAGAAGAAGACCTTCAGGCAGGGGGAATCCTTCCTCGAAGCCATGCAGGTTACCCATGCGGGCATGAATACCGGCGTCGTTCCAGTGAAGATCCTTGCCGTCTACATGGGATCCGAGGGCACCATGGATGTGATCCCGGTGAATTGACGGCTGCCCCGTGCAATCACCTGGTGGAGAACATCCCGCGCCAGTTCAACAGATTGCGGCGCTGCGGTGCTGCGCGACGGCGAAGCGGGGCGCTGTGATCGTCCCTCTGCATCAGGTGGCGAACATAGAAGTAAACGCAGATCCAGCTCACCAGCGCCGGATAAAGCGCGAATGTGTAATAGGCGAGTTCGTTCTGGAATTCGGCAGGGCGCAGGGCAAGCACCACCGTCACACCCACCAGCAGAACGACCATCGTGATGGCCATGGACCGTGCGGACTCAAGCCGTGCGCGGTAGGCGGCGGCAGCCACCCAGCCCCAGAAGAACAGCAGCATGAAGAAACTGCTTCCAAGCAGCCTGCCAACAATGACGGAATGCACCGCCATCGCCATTGCGATCCAGAACAGGCCCCAATAGCGGCGGTCCGTCATGACCGAACACCGCCGGGAGCGTCGGGCAGAAGCATATGTCGCTGATGCAAGTCCATGCATGTTTATCGCCGCGCCGCCCGGCGGGAGTCAAAGCCTTGATGGGGTATTTCCCAAGTTGTTTGCCGGCTTTGGCGTCGACGCGTCCCTCATCTGGTGATTCGTCGGCCGTCATCGCCAGAGAGGAACTTTAGTTGCGGAGTCAAAACTGCTACATGTCAATTGAAAATTGAACAGATCGCTGTTTTTGGTGAAACCGGATGTGAGTTGCGCATACGTGGGACAAAAAACGAATTCTTCGGCGTGGATATCTTGCATCGATGAACACAAGCACGCATGAATGCGGTCACTCAACGTGCGCCGCGTTCCGGTGGAGGTGAAAGTGCTGCCGCCGGGACTGCCGGATTGAAGATGACATCTCATGGTTGACCGTCTTGCCCTCTCTCCTTGATCAATTGGTGGCCTGGCTCACTTCCGCAACGCCGGCCTGGCTGGCCATATGCCTGCTGCTGGCGTGCGCTGCGCTGTTCTGGCAGCAGCGCTTGCTCATCCGCCGTCTGGACAACCATGCCGAGAGCATCGCGCACATGGATACGTGGGCCGACGACGTCGAGGAGGCGATCACCACGCTGGAGGAGAAAGCCAAGCGCATGGCGCCGACCTATCTGCCGGTGCGCAGCCAGGCGGTCGACGTCAGGCGCTGGTGGCAGAAGTAGCGGACGCGGGCGCCACAGGGGCCGCCCCTTCTGAAATAATGCGACTCATACTCTGCGCATTGCGTGACGTCATAGTTGCGGCATTTGACTTACGTGATAGTTTTACATTGAGTCTCCTTGAGGATGATATCAGGCCTTGAACACGAAAATGCGAACGTACTACGACGTTCTCGGGGTGGCGGCGGATACGCCCGACGTGGTGATCAAGGCAGCCTTCCGTGCGCTCGCCAAGGAGTATCATCCCGACCGGGCGCATGCGGACTCCGGCGACACCGACAGGTTCATCGAGATCCAGGCCGCCTACTCCGTCCTCTCGAAGCCAGACTCAAGAAGCAAATATGATGCGGAACTGGAGGAAGCCTTCGTCGCTTTCGCTCCCTCGCCTCCCGACACGCCGGGTGCCGGAGAATCGCGATGAAAAAGCGCCCCCTCGGGGGCGCTTTTTCATGGCAGGTGGTTCCGGGTTGGGGTCGTGCGCCGGCGGCGGGCTGGGGCTCTCTCTCAGCTGGGCGGGCCGCTGAACCGCCTCCAGAAGCTGCGCTCGGCGGCCTGCTGGTTCTGGTTGGCCTCCCGCAGGAACGGCGCCAGCGCGGCCAGGTTGAGGATCCAGTTGTTCAGCACCGAGACCGGCCAGCGCAGCGGCCTGGCGAAATCCACGAACAGCACCACCCGGTAGCCGTCGGTGTCGTTCCAGACCTGGTGGTTGTAGGTGTCGTCGAAGACCAGGCAGCGGCCTTCCTCCCAGGTGTGGATCTGGTCGGCGATGCGGATGCGGCACTGCTCCCGCGGTTCCGGCACGATCAGCGCGAGGTGCAGCCGCAGCACGCCGGCCCAGGCCCCTCGGTGGGGGGGGATGTGCTTGTGGGGGGACAGGATCGAGAAGAAGGCGGTGCTGCAGCCCGGGATGGTCGCCAGGAGCTGCATGGTGCGCGGGCAGCGCCGGGCGTTCTCGCGGCAATCCATCCCGACGCCCTTGAGGAAGAAGGTCTTCCACTGGTCGTCCTTCTGAATCTTGCCGACCTGGGGAAGGATCTGCTGGAAGTTCGGCATCGCCTCGCGATGCTGCAGCACCATCTCGAGTTCCTCCCGTACCCCCTGCCACTCCCGCTCCACCTGGGTGATCCAGCCGAAGCGGTCGGCATGGAACACCGGCAGGTCACCGTGAAGGGAGGCCCGGCAGATCAGCCATTCGAGGCGGTCATGCAGGCAGCGTTTCAGCCGTGTGCGACGGGAGCGGGCCGGAAAGGTCCAGTGGCGGCGGCTGAGATCGGCTTCGGGCACCCCGGACCCGGTGCGGTCCCGTCGCCGCCCCTCCTGCCGGCGCTGCTTGGTTCTGCTGCTGCCGCCCATGTGCTGTCCACTGCTCTGCGCAAGCACCGCGCTGAAGGCGGTGCGCTGGCCCGGCAGGCTACCCATCGCGGTGGCGCGGTCTTCCCCGATCGCAACTCCTGACCCGATCAACTCCTGAGGATGGTTCTGGTTATGGTGTCGGAGTCGTGTCAACAGTGGCGTGGTCAGCGGTCTCGGATCGCCGGCCGGAAACGTCGCCGGTTGACGTCATCCCCAAAGGAGGAGGTGCCCGTGAGTTCCAGTTGTTTCACCAAGGGTCTGCTGATCGCGGAGAACGCCGGCTGATTACGGCGCCTCAACCCTGATCAAACGGTTCCGCATCCCGGCGGACCCGGCGAGAGCCCCCGACACCCAGGAAGTTCCTGGATGTCGGGGGCATCGTTCTGAGGGGGCCTTCTGAAGGGGCCTGAACGGGCCGGCCTGGCCGGGCCATTGTGATCTCTGGCACACCGAGGGCTGTCAACGGCTGACGCGGCCACCAAGATCAGGGCGCGGCGCATTGCGCCCTTTTGTGTGAGGACCCCATGAAACTTTTCCAGCAACTGCTGGTCGCCCCTGCTGCGCTCGGACTGCTGGCCCCCGTGGCCGCGACCGCTTCCGAGCTCAACATGGACGGCGTCAACCAGTACGCCTCCCAGGAGCAAGTCACCAGCATCTCCCAGTTCTCGGACGTGCAGCCGACTGACTGGGCCTACCAGGCGCTCTCCAACCTGATCGAGCGCTACGGCTGCGTGGCCGGCTATCCCGACGGCACCTACCGCGGCCAGAAGGCCATGACCCGCTTTGAAGCGGCCGCCCTGCTCAACGCCTGTCTCGACCGCGTCACCGAGGTGACCGACGAGCTCAAGCGCCTGATGGCCGAGTTCGAGAAGGAACTCGCCATCCTCAAGGGCCGTGTGGATGGCCTCGAGGCCAAGGTCGGCGAACTGGAGGCTAACCAGTTCTCCACCACCACCAAGCTCAAGGGTATCGCCACCATGGTGTTCGGCGGAGCCGGTGATACCGGTTTCGGCGACGAGTTCACGGGCAACTATGACGTTCGCCTGATGTTCGACACCAGCTTCACTGGCAAGGACCTGCTGCGCACCACCCTGCGCGCCGGCAACTTCGCCAACTCGGTGTTCGGCAACGGCAACACCGCCCTCGAAGTGGCCTTCCAGGAGCGGAGCGGTGCTGATTCCGTCGGCATCAACCGCCTCTTCTACCAGTTCCCCGTCGGCGAGAACTTCACCGCCACCGTGGGTGCCAAGGTCCGTCAGGACGACATGCTGGCCATGTGGCCCAGCGCCTACCCGGCTGACACTATCCTCGACCTGTTCACCTACGCCGGTGCCCGGGCCACCTACAGCCTGAACAACGGCGCCGGTGTCGGCCTGTGGTATCAGAAGGACGGCTTCAGCGTCAGCGTCAACTACGTCTCCAACGAGATCGCCGCTGAGAACTCCAACATCGGTATGGGTGAGGACTACACCATCACCGGTCAGATCGGCTACGCCGCTCAGAACTGGGGTGCTGCCTTCGCCTACACCTACGCCGATTTCACCAACATCGGCTTCAACTCCTCGAACAACATCGGCCTGAGCGCCTACTGGCAGCCTTCTGATGCTGGTTGGGTCCCCGGCATCAGCGCCGGCTTCGGCTACACCGATGACCTCAGCACCACCCCTGGTGATGACGAGGCTTGGAGCTGGATGGTGGGTCTGCAGTGGGCCGACATGTTCGTCAAGGGCAACGCCCTCGGCATGGCTATCGGTTCCGCTGGTGCTGACAACTCCGGCAAGTGTGGTGACCTCGGTACGATCTGTACCGGTGGCATCTGGACCAACAATGGCGACGAGACCCTGGCTTACGAGCTGTGGTACAAGTTCCAGGTCACCGACAACATCAGCGTGACCCCCGCGTTCTTCTGGATCGAGAACGACGGTGCTGATGACACCTACGGCGGTCTGGTCAAGACCACCTTCAAGTTCTGATCAGCAAGGTCTGATCAGCTGATCGGAGTCGGGCCTGGTTCCTCACACACCCAGGCCCTCTCTTCATCCTCGATGTCTTGCATCGCGCCTTCGGCGCCGACGCTTCTCACACCGTTCCTCCAGCGACCCCGGCCTCGGCCGGGGTTTTCTGTTGTCCGTGCCTCTGTCTGTGCCGCGGCGCGATCGCGTAATTTGAGCCTCTGGTGAGCTGACGCATTCGGGAGGTCCCGCCGCTGGCTTCTGCCGATCCCTACACGGTGCTCGGGGTCTCCCCCCAGGCCAGTGGTGCGGAGATCAAGGCTGCCTACCGCGCCCTGGTCAAGCAGCACCACCCCGATGCCGGGGGGGACGACACCACGATCCTGGCCCTGAATGCGGCCTGGGAGGTGCTGGGAGACGCGGAACGGCGCCGCCGTCACGACAGCCATGCGGCCTCGGCCGCCCCCGCTGAGGCCTCCCCTGCCGCCGCCACCGTGGTGACGCGGCCCGTCGCCCGGGCGGCCGAGAGCGAGCCCGCCGTGCAGCAGTGGCTGCGCCAGGTGTACGCCCCGATCGATCGCCTGCTGGCCCAGGTGATCAATCCGTTTGCTGCCCAACTCAAGGCCCTGGCCGCCGACCCCTACGACGACCGGCTGATGGAAGCCTTCTGTGGCTTCCTCGAGCAGAGCCAGGCTCGGGTGGCGCGGGGAGAAACGCTCTACCGCTCATGGCCCTGCCCACCGGGCCTGCAGGCCTTCTCCCTGGACCTCTACCACTGCCTGAGTCTGGTCAAGGACGCCCTGATCGACCTGGAGCGCTACACCATGGGGTACGTGGACTCCTATCTGCGCGATGGTCGCGAGCTCCTGCGCAAGGCGAGGGCGCACCGCCTTCAGCTGCAGCAGGAGAACCGACGCCTGAGGATCTGAGCGGGTCCGACTCAGTCGGGGTAGGCCTCAAGCAGGTTCAGGGGCAGCCACACGTCCGGCACGGGGCGTCGCCAGCGCAGCTGGGCATAGGCACCCCGAATCAGCAGCACTTCCCCAGGCCCCTCGAAGATGTAGGCGGGTGGCTGGGGATCGCTTGCACTGGCTTCCAGGCTGCTGGCATAGGCCGCGCGATCGACACGCACCAGAGCGCCTTTCTTCAGCGCTGGCTGGGCGGGGGTGGGCGTCTCGGCCATGACACAGGAGGAGCTGGCGGAAGGCTAGGGCGCCTGCGCCGTTTCCAGGCCGGCTGGGCAGCCCTGCTGCGACCGCTTCGCCCTAGCCTCCTCGGTCAGGCGGGGATCAACAGGGTGCGACTGCTGCTTTTGGGCTGCTCGGGTTTTGTGGGCCGGGAACTCGTGCCCTTCCTGCTCGAACTCGGCCATGAGATCACCCTGGTCAGCCGGCAGCGGCAACCCTTCGCCGCCCTCGTCAGCGAGCGCTTCGCCTGCCTGCAGCTGGATCCCTCCGATCCGGCCAGCTGGGACAATCTGGGGCTGCTGGAGGCCCTGGCCGCCGCCGAGGGGGTCGTCAATCTCGCCGGGGAACCGATCGCCGAGAAGCGCTGGACGGCGGCCCACCGTCAGCTGCTGATGGAGAGCCGGATCGCCACCACCCGCCATCTGGTGGAGGCGATGGCCCGGCTGGAGCATCCCCCCCAGGTGCTGGTGAATGCCTCGGCGGTTGGCTACTACGGCACCAGTCTCACCGCCGAGTTCATCGAGCAGAGCCCTGGCGGCGAGGACTACCTCGCGGAGATCTGCCGGCGCTGGGAGGCGGCTGCGGCCGCACGGCCGCCGTCCTGCCGGCTGGTGATCCTTCGCATCGGCATCGTGCTGGGTGCCGACGGCGGCGCGCTGGGCAAGATGCTGCCGGTGTTCCGCCTGGGCTTCGGCGGGCCGGTGGGGAGTGGTCGCCAGTGGATGAGCTGGATCCATCGCCACGATCTGTGCCGCCTGGTGGCCACGGCCCTCGAGGATCCCCGTTTCCAGGGGACTTACAACGCCGTCGCCCCCGAGCCCACCACGATGGGCGGCTTCGCCGCCGCCCTCGGCCAGGCGATGGGGCGCCCGAGTCTGCTGCCGGTGCCGGCCCCGATCCTGCAGCTGCTGCTCGGCGACGGGGCCCAGGTGGTGCTCGAGGGTCAGCGCGTCCGGCCCGGGCGGCTGCTGGCCCAGGGATTCAGCTTTCAGTACCCCGAGCTCCCCGCTGCCCTCGCCGCTGCCACCAACCCAGCACTCCACTGACCACGGCCGCCGCCATCAACAGGCCGATGGCGGGGGTGAACAGCGGTTCCCAGAGCCGCTGAAACAGATCGAGGGGAGCCTCCATCTGCTGCGTGTGGCAGACCACGGCGATCAGGAACCACACGGCCCCGGCGATCACGAGGAAGACATTCGCCACGAGCAGGCTGTCGAGAGCTCCCTTCAGGCGCTGCAAGGGGGTGGCGGCGTCAGCCATGGGTTCCGGTCAACAGATCCATGATCGCTGCTGTGAGGCGCTCGCTGCCGCCGGGTGGGCCGATGCGTTCGGCCGCGGTGGCCGCCAGCTGGTCCCGCAGGTCCGTGCCCTTTCGGGGATCCGCCAGTTGCGCGAGCAGGTCATGGGCGAGTGTGGCGCTGCGGCGAAGGGTGGTCTGCCGGTCGGCGCCGCCAGGGGCGCAGAACACGCCGGGGCCCAGCAGACGGCGCTGCGCCTCGGCAAAACCTTCGGTGAACTGGGGGCCATCGCCCACCAGCTGCAGCACCGGCCTGCCGAGGCCCACCGCCTGCTCGGTGGCCGTTCCGGCCATCGCCACCACCAGATCGGCGTTGGCCAGAACCGCGTTGAAGCCCGACCAGACCAGCTCCACGTCCAGGCCATCGCGCCGCAGCCGGTCGTTCCCGGCCCAGTGCCATCCCTGCCGCTCGGCCATGGGGCCGAGCGCCGCGGCATCCAGGGCGGGCACCAGGGCCGCCTGAACGCGCCACCCAGCCCGGAGCGGGCCGGCAGCGGGGAGCAGGGCCAGCAGCTGCAGCATCAGCTCGAGGTTCTGGGCTGCTTCCGGCAGGCGACTGCCCGGGAGCAGCGCCAGCACCTGCCCGCTGGAGGCCGGCCGGGGCGGGCCGAGGGCGGCGTCCAGGAAGGGGTTGCCCAGAAAGGTCACCGGGCGGCGCAGCTGCTGGCTCAGGTCGTGGGCGGTGAGGGCATCGCGGCTCCAGACGGCCAGCACCGAAGGACGGCGGAGCATCCAGCCACAGGGCCAGGGCAGGCGCAGCCTTCCCTCGTAGTGACTCGAGTAGGCCACGAGGTAGACGGCCGAGCGCCGTCCACCCAGCCAGGCCCCCAGGACGGCCACCAGGTCGCCGACGGCGATCACCAGCCGGTGCCGCCGTCGGTGGCGGATCAGCCACAGCAGGCTGCCGAGCACGTGGGCCACCTGACCTTCCAGCAGTTCGCTGAGCTGGCCGCGGAAGCTGGTGAACCCCAGACCGCCGGTGCTGCACTCGCGGGTGCGGCCGAGGATCGGGATGCCGCGCTGGCGGTAGGCCTGGCCATGGCCCACGAGCGGCAGTGCTTCCACGGCGATGCCCCGGGCCATCAGCCCGGCGCCGATCAGGGCGCCACTGAGGTCCTCGCCGTGGCCGTTGCTCAGCAGCAGGACGGAGGCCACCGGAGTCAGCGGGCGGTGGTCAACCGTTGAGCCACGCCTTCACTTTCTGCATGGCGGCCCAGCCCGGCTTGCGCTGCAGCCCATCGGCCATCGCCTCCTGCAGTTCGCCGGCCAGTTCCGGGGCCATCACCATCACCCGTTGCACGATCTCGATGTGCTCCCGGACGCCCTTCGCCCCGGTCTCGAGCATCGCCAGGCTCAGGTTGATGCGTGCCTGGGGATCCTGGGGGTTCAGCCGCACCGCCGTTCGGGCCGAC
>NZ_JBKKKY020000087.1:0-9361 GCF_046613545.2 Aphanothece microscopica RSMan92
GGCCGTCGCCGGCGCCAGCTTCGCGATCGTGCGCCGGGCAACCCCACGCCTGGTCCTGGCCGTGTCGGTCCTGCTCACCCTGACGGGTGGGCTGCTCGCCCTCGCTCCCCTGGCCTGATCCCGTCTGATCCAGCCACCGTCGCTACACCAACCCCAGCCAACCCGGCTAGCGTTGGCGGACTCAACTGGGCGCCATGGTCGATTTGCTCCTCTACGCCGGCGTCCTGGCCCTGTGCGGTCTGGCCCTGTGGCTCACCACTGATTCGGATGACGACAACGGCGGCGGCGGCCTGATGCAGCCGGCTCTGGTCCCCGTGCGCGTCCGCCGCTCCGACTGAGAAGCCACTGAGCACCCACCCAGCCGATCAGAGTTCCCGCAGCCAGGGCACGTGACACAAGGCACGTAGCAATTGTTACTCCCTGCTGCGTCGTTTGAACGTCTTCCTTTTCCGAGTGATCCCTAGTTTCTGGCCAGTCAACGGTGCCGTGGCACCACCTGGTCATGAAACTGTTTCGGTCTTTGATGCTCCTGGGCGCTGCCACGGCGATGGCGGCCACCATCAGCGGCTGCAGGGGGTCCGGTGACTCCAGCCAGGGCGACCCGCAGGCCGGCGATGCGGCTGCCCCTGCCGGCAATCAGGAGATCGGCGTCTATTCCGGTCGTCACTACAACACCGACAAGGAGCTCTACAAGGAGTTCACCCGCCGCACCGGCATCAAGGTCAATCTGCTCGAAGGCAAGGACGATGCCCTGATCGAGCGGGTGAACAGCGAGGGGGCCAACACTCCCGCCGACCTGCTCGTGCTGGTCGACGCCGCCCGGCTGGATAAGGCGAACCGGATGGGTCTGTACCAGCCCACCCGCTCCGAGGCGCTGGACCGGGACGTGCCGGCCAACCTGCGCGATTCCCAGGGGCGCTGGTTCGGCCTCACCCGCCGGGTCCGGGTGGCCGTCGTGAATCCGAAGGTTGCCGACCCGGCCAGCATCCGCACCTACGCCGATCTGGCCTCTCCGGCCCTCAAGGGCAAGCTCTGCCTGCGCAACAGCAAGAGCGTGTACAACCAGTCGCTGGTGGCCGATCAGATGATCCAGCGGGGTGAGCCCGCCACCGGGGACTGGGTGCGGGGCATGGTGGCCAACACCACCCAGCCGTTCTTCACCTCGGACACCCCGCTCGCCCGGGCGGTGGCCAAGGGCGATTGCGGTGTGGGGGTGGTGAACACCTATTACGTGGCCCGCATGCTCTCGGGCACCAACGGCGCCGAAGACAAGGCCCTGGCCAGCCAGCTCGTGGTGGTGTTCCCGGACCCTGCCCACGTCAACATCAGTGGCGCCGGTGTGACCCGCCATGCCAGGAACCCCGAGGCGGCCCGCCAACTGCTCGCGTTCCTGGCGTCCCCCAGCGGCGGCAAGGGCTATGCCGAGGCGAACCATGAGTACCCCCTGCAGGGCTACGGCAACAACGCCGTGCTCAAAGGCTTCGGCACCTTCCGATCGGACGGTGTCTCCGCCGAGCAGATGGGGGCCAGGAACAAGGCCGCCGTGGACCTGATGCAGGCCAACGGCTGGAAGTGATCGGCTGGACGTGATACTCAGTCGTTGTGATGCACCCGAACGGCTGAGCCGCTCCCCCGTCGCCACCGCCTTCCCTCCGGCAGCCCTTCCCCAGCGCTCGGCCCTCCGTGCTGGGGTGGTGCTGCTCTCCCTGCTGGCCCTCCTGCCGGTGCTGGCCCTGGTGGCGTTCGCCGCCCTGGGGGGAGGTCTGGGCCGCCTGGATCTGGGCCCCGACGCCGCCGAACAGCTGGGCAACACCGTGCTGCTGCTGCTGGGGGTGGGCGTGCTGGGGGCGGGGCTGGGCACAGCGAACGGCTGGCTGACCGCCAACTGCCACTTTCCCGGTCGACGCTGGTTGCGGATCGCCCAACTGGTGCCCCTGGCCACCCCGGCCTACCTGCTGGCGGCTACCGCCATCGACCTCGGCAGCCGGATGAGCTGGCGCATCCACGGCCTGGGCTGGGCCGTGGTGGTGCTCACCCTGGCGACCTACAGCTACGTGTTCCTGCTCAGCACCGAGAGCTTTTCGGTGAGCGGGCGCCGCCAGCTGGAGGCCTGCCGCTCCCTGGGGATCGGCCCCTGGGGCAGCTTCCGCCGGGTTGCCCTGCCGATGGCCCTGCCCGCCATCGGCGCCGGCATCGCCCTGAGCGGCATGGAGGTGGTGAACGAGCTGGGGGCCGTGGAGTTGCTGGGGGTGCCGACACTCTCCACCGGGATCCTGCAGCGCTGGCAGAACGACGGGGATCCCCAGGGGGCCGTGGGCCTGGCCCTGGTGGCCCTCGCGATCGTGAGCCTGCTGGTGGGGGCCGAGCGGCAGATGCGCCGCCGCAGCCGCCGCTGGCTGACCGGAGGACGCGGCGAGGGACTCACCCCCTGGGAGCTCGGCGGCTGGCGGGCGGCCCTCACCCAGCTGCTCGCCCTGATCCCGCCGCTGGCCAGCCTCGGCCTTCCCCTGCTGTGGGCCTGCCTCAGCTGGGATCAGCTGCAGCAGGAACCGATCGACGAACTGCTGTGGCTGGGGGGCCGCAGCCTGGCTCTGGCCCTGGTGGCGGGCGTCGTGACGATGGCGGTCGGCCTGCTGCTGGCCATCGCCAAGCGCTGGATCGCCCAACCGCTGCTGCAGCGGCTCACCTTCATCGCCGGCATGGGCTATGCCGTGCCGGGCACGGTGCTCGCCCTGGCCCTGATGCTGATCGGCGGACCGCTGCAGCTGAGCCCGCTGCTGCTGCTGCTGTGGGGCTATGGCGACCGCTTTCTGGCCGTGGGCAAGGAAGGGCTGGATGCCGGTCTGGAACGCATTCCCCCGAGCGTGGACGAAGCCGCCACAGGCCTGGGCTGCAGCTGGCTGCAGGTGCTGCGCCGCATTCACCTGCCCCTGCTGCGGGGCCCGATGCTGGTGGGGGTGCTGCTGGTGTTCGTCGACACAGTGAAGGAGCTGCCCCTCACCTTCTCCCTGCGCCCGTTCGATTTCGACACGCTCTCGGTGCGTGTGTACCAGTACGCCAGCGATGAGCGGGTCGGGGCTGCTCTGGTGCCGGCCCTGCTGATCCTGGCCCTGGGACTGGCCGCCGCGCTGGCCCTCGTTCCCAGTCTGGAAACGGGCTCAGGGCAGGACGGGGACAGCCCTTAGCACGCCCTCCTAGTCGCGACCACAGCGGCACTTGCCGCCCTTCCAGTGGGAGCACTTGTTCTGCTTGCAGCCCTTCTTCTTGGGCTGGCTGGGACCGCGACGCTCGGCGAACTCGGGCGTGTCGTTGGCGGGACCGATCGGCTGGGTCATGGCAGGGAAAGCCGGAAAGGGGAGGAGGGCAAGGGAGGTCGGGAGCCGGAGGTTGGGCCCCGGTCGCAGGCTCAGGCGGCGCTGGCCAGCGGTGCTGATTCGACCAGCGAGGGAGCCAGACGCAGGCCCGGTTCACCGGAGGGCACCTCGATCAGCTCGGCCTGGCGGATGCGGGACATCAACCGGGTGGTGGTCACCCGGGTGGTGCCGATGAGCTCCCCGATGCGCTCATGGGTCAGGCGGAAGGGGAGATCGCACCAGCTGCCGCAGCGCCGCCCCATGCGACGCACCAGCAACCCGAGCAGGGCATGGAGGCGCTGTTCGGCACTGCCGAGGTGACGGATGCGCAGCAGCTGCAAGGTCCATTCGTTGACAGGATCCATCCCGTCGCCGGGCTGCCGCTCGGTGTCGGCGCGAAAGCACAGGGGGGTGAGGGCCTCCACACAGACCCCCTCACTGCAGAGCCGGTCAGTGATGAGCTGATCCCCCGTCTGCAGGAACGCCAGGGTCATGCCCTCGGTCTCCTCACAGGGGCAGTACACCCGCGCCACGCCATCGAGCACTTCGATGCAGCCACCGCCGAAGCGACGGGAAGGATCGAGCAGCACGGACTGGCCCTGCGGCAGGCGCACAGCGCTGGAGGCGACGTCGGGAGGGGAGCGGAAGGGCATGGCCGCGGCGGAGCCTATTGCGAATGACTCGCAAACTAAACAAGACCGCCGCCCTTTTGCAAGCGATTCTCAATAGCGAGTATCAGCTGCGAGCGGCGCAGGGCCTGTGCCGCCTCTCTGGAAGCCTTCGTGCCAAAACCCATCGGTGGGCTGACAGCGCTCCCCGCGATGTCAACACTGAGGAGGTGTCCCGCCTTCCGTTAGGGATTGACTCGATATGCCGAGCCGCACCACGTTCTCCCACCCCAGTGATCAGAACCGCCCAGGCCGACCGTTCCTGCTGGCCGCCTCCGCCTGCACGCTGGCGGCGCTCACCTCCTCCCTGGTGATCAGCCCGGTCCGGGCGGCCACCACCGAGCTCTACACCCTGGAAACCACCTGCACCATCAAGGGCGGTCAGCCCCAGCCCTGCATGGTGAAGGCGATGGACGATGAGGAGGAGGCCGTCACCACCTACATCCACACCATCGGCAAGTCGGTCTTCACGATCCGGGTTTCCGAAGCTCCTCTCACCATGAGCGCGATGGCTCCCGGCAGCAGCGCCTGGAAGAACCTCACCTCAGCCGGGGCCCGCTTCTCCACCAACACCATCTGCTTCAACGACCGCGATCTCTGTGTCGTGAACCCGAATTTCCTCAACAGCGTGCGGGAAGAGAACCCCAACGCCTCGGCCGGCCGCGACCTGGTGGGCGTGAAGTTCGGCGATGACGGCCGGGTGGTGGTCACCTGCTGGGACGAAGGCTGTGAGGAGGTGAAGTGATGCGGCGATCACGCACGGTGTTCGGCCTGTTGCTGGCAGGCGTGCTGGCCCTGCCGGGCCTGCCGGCCACGGCAGCCCTCGACGCTGCCGTCAACCCCACAGCCACGGCCAGTGAGCCCGAGCTGCTGGCCCGCAAGGGCGGCGGCGGGCACAGAGGCGGGGGCGGGCACAAGGGCGGTGGGCACAGAAGCAGCCGCTCCTCGAAGGGCCGCAGTGGCTTCAAGAGCAGCAGCTCCGGCCTCAACCGAGGCTCCAAGAAACCCAGCGGCGGCTACAAGAAGAACGCCCGCTCCAGCGGCAGCCCCTCGCTCAACCGCAAATCGGCGAGCGGGTCCAGCTCAAGAACCCGCACGGCCGGCAGCGGCGACCGCAACCGCAGCGGTTCGAACCGCACGGCCTCCAACCGCACCAACAGCCAGCGCGACGGCAACCGCAATCGCGACGGCAACCGCAACCGCGACAACGTCCAGAACCGGCGGGACGACCGCACGGCCAACCGGGGCGATCGGCGCGACAACCGGGGCGATCGCTTCGATGACCGCCAGGGCCGCCGCGACGACCGTTATGACAGCCGCCGGGACCGGCGAGACGACCGCTTCGATCGGCGCGGCGACCGCTGGGATGACCGCTGGGATCGGCGCAACGACCGCTGGAACGACCGCTGGGATCGCTATCCCGGCTGGGCACGCCCGGGCTGGGGCTATTCCAGGCCCTGGAACTACGGCTGGTACGGCGGCTGGTCCCGTCCGAGCTGGGGCTGGTGGGGTGCCAGCGCTGCCGCCTGGGGGGTCAGCACCCTGGCCACGGCGGCTGTGATCAACTCGGCGGTGGACAACGCCGTGACCAACCACACCACCTACATCGTGGTGCCGAACAGCGACTACAGCCTCCTGTACGGCACCGTGGAACCGGTGGGCACGCAGGCGGTGTCGTTCGAGGCCATCTCGGGGGACAACGCGGTCACGATGCAGGCCAACTGCGAACAGGGCACGCTGAACGGCAGCACACCCAACAGCGCTTCGGAGGCCGAACTCCTGAACGCCGCCTGTCAGGTGGCCTACGGCTCGGTCTGAGCGGCGCGCGCAGCCTCTGAGCAACGCACACAGCTGAAGTCAGGATCCCGACCTGCCGTCACTCCGACGGCAGGTCTTTTTTTCGTTTTCTGTCGTTTTCTGTCGCGACATTCAATCCAGGGGTGTCACCTCGACATCGGGTGTCCACGCTGAAAACAAGGCCCTTCACCGATGCTCCGGAGTCACCGCGCCATGCAGCACCACGTTCCTTCGCCTGGATCCCCGGTACCCCTCACCCCAGCTGCAGCAGCGGCGATGAAGGTGGCCGGTGTGGCGGCAGGGGCGGCGACGGCGCTGACCATGACGCTGCTGCCGGGGCCGGCCCTCGCCGAGGTGCTGTACACCCTCGACACCCAGTGCAGCCTCCAGGAGGGTGCTTCCCAAGCCTGCACGGTGGAGGCATCCGAAGAGGATGGGGTGACCCTCTACCGCCACACGATCGGCACGCGGGTGGAACTGATCCGCATCAGCGAGGACCCCACCCGGATGAGTCGGTGGGACCCCGCCAGCAAGACCTGGATCTCCCTGACGTCAGCCGGTGCATTGCTGTCGAGCAACACGGTGTGCTTCAACGGCCGGGATCTCTGCGTGGTGAATCCCAACTACCTCAACAGCATCGTGGAGGAGAAGCCGGAGGTGTACGAAGGCCGCGATCTGGTGCGCGTGAAGTTCGGCCCGGATGGACGCGTTGATCTGAGCTGCTTCGACGCGGCCTGTGAGGAGGTGAAGTGATGAAACGGCCCCTCTCCGCCTTCGGTCTGCTGCTGGCCGCCGTGATGGCCATGCCGGCCACCCCGTCCCTGGCGGCGTGGGAGTCACCACCGCCAAGCCAGGAGAGCAACGAGCTGCTGGTGCGCAAAGGCGGCGGCAAGGGAGGAGGTGGGCGATCCCGAAGCAGCCGCTCCAGGGGCAACCGCAGTGGTGGCAGTCGCCGGCACTCCTCGTCCAGGAAGGGGCAAACAGGTTTCAAGCATTCGGGATCGAGCATGAATCGGGGCTCCAAGAAGCCCAGGAGCGGCTGGAGCAAGTCGTCGAAGAGCAAGGGCAGACCCTCAATGAACCGCTCCAGCAAGAACACCGCGGGCCGGCGCGATGGGAACCGCAATGTGAACCGCAACACCAACCGAAATGTGAACCGGAATGTGAACCGCAACGTCAACCGGAACCGCAGGGTCGACCGAAACCTCGATCGCCGCGGCAGCAACCGCCGTGCCTACAACCGTGGCTATGACCGCGGTTACAACCGCGGTTACAACCGGGCCAATGACCGCTGGCGGCGCTACGACCGCGGCTACCGCTACCGGGGCGGCTGGGCCCGGCCCGGCTGGGGGTATGCCCGCCCCTGGAACTACGGCTGGTACGGCGGCTGGTCGAGCCCCAGCTGGGGTTGGTGGGGAGCCAATGCGGCCGCCTGGGGGGTCACCACCCTGGCGACCGCCGCCATCATCAATTCGGCCGTGGACAACGCCGTGACCACCAGGTCCGAGGTGATCGTGGTGCCGAACACCGATTACGAGCTGTACTACGGGTCGGTGCAACCCTCCAACAACGAGGCGGTGACCTTCCTGGCCAAGGCCGACGATGGTGATTACGAGATCACCGCCGACTGCAAGGCCGGCACGATCGACGGCCAGCAGCCCAGCAACGCGTCGGAGGCCGAACTGCTGAATGCCGCCTGCCAGGTGGCGTTCGGGTCGGTCTGACGACCGCCCCCCACGGCCAGGGAGGGCCATGGGGGGCGTCTATAAGAAGCCTGCCCCTATCTCTCCCCCTGGGGGCAGCACGTTCTTCTTCATGCGCTCGTCCCGCCTGGCCAGCCTGGCCCTGATCAGCCTCCCCCTCGCCTGGATGAGCGCCGGCGCCGATGCTGTCCACGCCGAGGAGGCCCTGCCCGTCGCACAGCAGACCCTTTCGGACTCTGAAGCCGAACCAGCCGAGCCGGAGACTGAGCCCATGGCAGGCCCGGACCCAGCAGAGGACCCGGCAGAGGACCAGGGAGAGGACCCAGCTGAAGCACCGCAGGCCGCCAGCGCCGATCCCAGCAACGACTGGCGTGGAACGGTGGAGATCTACGGATTCGCCCCCCTGCGTGCCACGGGCAGCGTGACGATCCGCGGCTTCGAGAGCGAGGTGGATTCAGACCTGGGCGACATCCTCTCCGCTCTCGACTGGCTCACCTTCGTGCGGGGCAGCGTCGAGAAGGGGCGCTGGGGCCTGCTCACCGACCTGAGCTACGTGAAGCTCTCCGGGGAGGACGGCCGCACGGGGCGACGCGGCCTCTTCACCGGCAATGCCGAGGTGTCCACCACCCAGGGGATCTATGACTTCGCCCTGCGGTATCGCTTCGGATCACCGGAAACAGCCATCGCCAAGCCAGGCCAGTACAGCTTCATTCCCTACGCAGGGGTGCGGGTGCTGGATATGGGCCTCGATGTGCGGGCGGAGATCCGCGAAATCGATGGGGATCGGCGCCTGGGGCGGGATCGCTCCTTCGACCGCACCTGGGCCCAGCCGCTGCTTGGCGTCCAGGCCACCTACTTCCTCTCCCCGAAACTCAGGGCCTTTGCCCGAGCCGACATCGGCGGCTTCGACTTCTCCGGCGCCAAGGATTACAGCGGCAATGCCCAGCTCGGCCTGGGCTATGCCGTGGGCAACAACACCGATATCACCCTGTCGTGGCGCTACCTGGGCATCAACTACAGCAACGGGGATGAGCGGCCCAGCGGACTGCGCAGCTATCAGAACGGCATCGAAATGGGGGTGAAGTTCTTCTTCTAGTGCTCCCCGACGGTCGGCCTCAGCGGGCGAGTTCCCGCTTCTGCCAGCCGAGAAACAGGGTTGACACGATCACGGTGATCAGCACGTAGCTGAGGATGCCTGGGATCAGTTCGGGCAGGATTGTCCTGGGGGCATAGCTCAAGGCAAGATCCGCCGCCAGGCCCGTGTTGCGCATGCCGGTGACCAGCGCCACGGTGCGCCTCTCCAGGGGATCCCGGCCGGCCAGGCCGTAGCCGACGGCCAGGCTGAGCACACTCAGTGCGGCCATCGCGGCCAGACCCACCCGGTTCTGCAGGAGGAACGGCACCAGCTGACGGGCACTCAGCGCCAGCAGAACCACCAGCATCAGGACCAGCAGCAGGGTGGCGAGCTTGCCGAGCACCCCGCTCCAGCGCTGAGCCCATTCGGGCTGCCACTGGCCCAGCAGCACACCGGCGAGCACCGGCAACACCTGCACCTTGAGAACCTGCAGCGCCACTCCGGCAGGGTGGATGTCCCAGCCATCCACCTCCCAACCCTGCGCGCCCGCACCGGCCTTGAACACGATCGCCATCAGCGGGATGGAGAGGATGGCCGCCAGGGCAGCCGCAATCTGGAGCCTTGCCGCAAGCTCGGCCGTGCCACCGCTGCTGCGCACCCGGAACAGGATGAGCGGGGCGCTGGGACACACCAGCATCAGGGCCATGGCGGCCCAGGCGGGTCGTGTGAGAAGCTCCTGGAGGGGCAGAAGAACGAGAGCCAGGC